>JBAUAY010000727.1:0-22719 GCA_049676235.1 Streptosporangiaceae bacterium | reverse complement strand
CTTCGGCGGCGACCTGCTGCGCCGCCGAAGCGCTGGCCGAGTAGTTGACCACCACGTCGTAGCCCTGGTCGGCGAGCGCGAGTACGGCCGCCCGGCCGATCCCGCGGCTGGCGCCCGTGACGAGCGCCACCGGGCGGCCGGTCACCGTTCCTTCCCGGCCGGCGGCAGCCCGAGCACCCGCTCGGCGTTGGCGTGGAACACCTTATCCATGACCTCCTCGCTGAAGCCGAGCTCGTCCCACTCGCGCAGCAGCCGGCTCAGCGGCAGGCTCGGGTAATCGGATCCGAACATGATCTTGTCCTGCAGGCGGCCGCGGATGTCGGTGCGCAGGCTCGCCGGGAAGTGCTTCGGGGCCCAGCCGGAAAGCTCCCAGTAGACGTTTCCCTTGTGCAGCGCGACCGCGGTCATGTCCTCGACCCACGGCCAGCCCGGATGGGCGGCGATGATGGTCAGCTCGGGGAAGGTGGCCGCCAGCTGGTCGAGCGCCAGCGGGTGCGCCTGCCTGATCTGCGTTCCGTTTCCGCCGGGCATGCCAGCGCCCATCCCGGTGGTACCGACATCGATCAGCACCGGCACGCCCAGGCCGTTGATGGCCTCGAACAGCGGCGCGAGCGCTGGATCGTCGACCGAGTAGCGGCCGATGATCGGGTGAAAGTGAAACCCGAGCACGCGGTCCTGCGTCACGGCGCGCTCCGCGTCGCGGATGGCCTGCTCGCCGCGGAGCGGGTCGACCGTGCCCCAGGCCTGGATGAACGTCTCCGGATGACGGTCGCGCAGGCCGGCGACGTAGGAATTCGTGCACGGCGGCGCGCCGGTCACCGACTCGATGTCGAACGCGACCAGGAGCGCCTCGATGCCATGGGCCTGGAAGTCGGCGGCTACCTCTGCTTCGGTCTTCGCCGTCCACTGCTTCTTCCAGTAGCGCCCGAGCGGCTCCACGTAAGGCCCCTGTGACGCTATCCACTCCGCGGTGCCCGGATACGCGTGCAGGTCCACCCGTCTCATCGACCCTCCAGGTTCACTCACGCCTCGAACGCGCCGTTCATCGTCCGGCGCCCTCGGGCGAGCCGCGCCGCTCAGCCACCGCCGTGCCGTCGGCCAGCATTTCCGCCAGCCGTTTCTTGGCCACCTTGCCGACCGGGGACAGCGGCAGCGCGTCCAAGGTGGCCAGCTGCTCGGGCAGCTTGTGCTTGGCCATCTCCTCGGCCAGCAAGAACTCCGTCAGCTCCGGCAGGGTGAGCCGCCGGCCGGGCCGCAGCAGCACGCAGGCGCACATCCGCTCGCCGAGTACGGGATCAGGGACCGGGACGCACGCGACGTTCAGCACGGCCGGATGGCCGAGGATCAGGTTCTCGACTTCCTCCGCCGAGATCTTCTCGCCGCCCCTGTTGATCAGGTCCTTGGTCCGCCCGGCCACCACGTAGTTGCCACTGGGATGGCGCCACATCAGGTCGCCGGAGCGGTAAAAGCCGTCCGGGGAGAACGAGCGCTGGTTGTGCTCGGGCGCGTTGTAATAGCCCCGCAGCGTGTAGGGCCCGCGCGCCCACAGTTCCCCGATCTCGCCGTCCGGCACGTCGGCGCCGTCCTCGTCGACCAGCCTGACCTCGTCGTCCGGGCAGATCGGCCGGCCGACTGTTTCCAGCCGCACCTCCGGCGGGTCGTCCAGCCGGACGAACATCAGCAGGCCCTCGGCCATCCCGAAGTTCTCCTGCACGGTCACGTTGCGGAACACCCGCTCAGCCCGGACCCGGGTCTCCGGCTGCAGCCGTTGCCCGCCGCTCTGCACGACGCGCACGGAACCGAGGTCGAAGTCGCCTGCCACCGGGTGATTGATCCACTGGATCAGCAGGGCAGGCACCACGTGAATGTGGGTGACCCGGTGGCGGTCGATCACCGGGAATACATCAGGCCCCCTGGTCGACCGGGACAGGTACACGGTCGCGCCGGTCAGCAGGAAACCCTGCAGTCCCGGGCAGGCGAGCGGCAGGTTGTGCGCGATCGGCAGCGCGTCGAGGAGCACGTCGCCGGGCCGCACGCCACAGACCGAGACCGCGAGCCTGGAGTTGAAGGCGTAGTCGTTATGCGTCCGCGGGATGAGCTTCGGAATGCCGGTGGTGCCGCCGGACAGCTGGAATACCGCCGGATCGCACGGGTCGATCCCGGCCGCGATCCGGGCCAGGTCGGCGGGCGAGTGGCGGGCCGGGCGGCGCTCGTGCAGCTCCTCAAGCCCGATCCGGCCAGGTGCCCCGCCCGCCCCGCCCTGCAGGATCGAGAGCCGCAGCGCGGGATGCTCCGCGCTCACCCGGCGGTGCAGCTGGGCAAAGTCCGTTTCCCCGGCCGTGGCCGGGGCGGCGGCCGCCACCGCGCCGGACAGGCCGACGAACTGGCGCAGCTCGCGGTATCTGTGCGAGGGCAGGGCCATGATCGGGATCACGCCGATCCGCTGCAGGCCGAAGTAGAGCGAGGCAAAGAACCGGGTGTTCGGCAGCTGCAGCACGACCCGGTCGCCCGGCTGCAGGCCGAGGTCGAGCAGGTTCAGCGCGACCCGCTGCGAGGCGTCGGCCAGCTCCGCGTAGGTGTAGGAGCCAGTGTCGTCGATGACGGCCACGCGGCCGGCGAACTGGTCGAAGACGTCAAGGAAATGCGCGATGAGCGGACGGTCGGCCCAGTAGCCGCGCGCCCGGTAGCGAGCGGCGAACTCGGGCGGGAACGGCGTCACCCCGGGCAGCGTCATCGAGCCTCGTCTTCCGGACGTATCGTAGCCTGCGGCACAGACAGGTTACGGCTTCCGGCCGATCCTCGCGGCTGGGTGACCAGCGGTGCGGCGGCCGGGGGTGGCGCAGAAGTATTTGCTGCGAAATTGCGCAGTGAGTACGGTCGACGGAGTGGCAAACGATTCAGATGGCAGCAGGAGATCATCGGGCCCCTGGTACGCATCGGACTCCTCTACCGCTCCTTTCCCAGCCGTCACGTCCGGGCCGCCTGGGTCGTTCGGGCACCGCCGGCCAAGGAAGCCGCGAAAGGTCATCATCGCGGTGACCGCAGCGGCGCTCGCCGTCGTGGCCGGGATCGCCGCGGTGATCGTCATCGTGGTCGTGCCCGGCGGGAACGCGAGCTCCACCGGCTTCTCCCCGACGGGAAGCTCGGCCGGACAGGATGCCGAGCAGATCACCACCGCGTTCCTCCAAGCGTGGCAGACCGGTGACCTGGGGCAGGCTGCCCGCTACACCGATCACCCTTCCGCCGCCGAGGCTGCGCTCGGTACCTACGGTAAGGACCTCCACCTCAGGAAGCTAACGGCCACAACCCAGAGCGGAACCGTGGCCCCGTCGGGCCCGTCATCGACGCCGCGAGAATCGGTCGGCTACGCGATCAACGCCACGGTGGCGGCGTCGGACAGCGCCAAGGCCCTGCACGGCACCTGGAGCTACCACGCATCGCTGGTCGCCTACCAGCAGCCGAACTCGCAGCTGTGGTATATCGCCTGGACCCCCGGTGTCCTCGCGCCCAACCTCACCGCGTCCACCCATCTGGCGGCGGTCACGGTGGCTCCCCAGGTCGCCTCGGTCAACGATGCCAGCGGGAACGAACTCACCTCGTACCGCGACGCCGGGCTGACGACGATCGCGGGACTGCTGCAGAGCCAGGCACCACCGGGACAGGGAACTGCGGGCCTGTACGTCGAGATCCAGACCGCCTCGAACCATCTGGTGCCGAACACCCAGGCGGTCGTCATCCCGCCGACCAACATACCGAACCTGGCCACCACGATCAGCGCGCAGGCTGAGGCCGCCGCGCGGGCCGCCGTCGCCGCGCGCAAGAACAGTTCGATGGTCGTCATCCAGCCCTCCACCGGCAAGATCCTGGCCATTGCCAACAATGACGGCTACAACGATTTCGCGCTCACCGCCCAGGTGGCGCCCGGCTCGACGATGAAGGTCATTACCTCCACCGCCCTGATCAACGCCGGAGTGCTCACCGCGTCCAGCGCCGTCGCCTGCCCCGAGGCGTACACGGTGCAGGGGATCACCTACCACAACGACGACAACGAGTCCGAGCCGGCCTCGACCCCGTTCATCACCGACTTCGCCCAGTCCTGCAACAACGCGTTCACCACGCAGTGGCCGCACCTGTCCGGCGCCCTGGCTCGCACCGCCAAGGACTACTACGGCCTGGACCAGAAGTGGGACCTCGGCATCACCGGCGTGTCAGCCAGCTACTTCAACGCTCCGGCCGGCGCCAGTGGCTCCGAACTGGCTCAGGAGGCGTTCGGCGAGGGGCAGCTGACGGCATCCCCGCTGGGGATGGCCTCGGTGGCGGCCACCGTGGACACCGGGACGTTCAAGCAGCCGATCCTGCTGCCCGGAATCAAGCAGGTTACCGCTACCGCGCTTCCGGCCAGCACCGACGCTCAGCTGAAGCAGATGATGCAGGCCGTGGTCACCAGCGGAACAGCCGCGCCGATCGGGTTCGGATCGGGCGTCTACGCCAAGACCGGGACCGCCGACATCCAGGGCCAGGAGCAGCCCAACAGCTGGCTCATCGCCTTCGACCCGTCCCAGGACGTCGCGGTCGCCTGCCTGGTGGTCAACGCCGGCTACGGCGCCCAGTACGCCGGCCCCGAGGTGAAGGCTTTCCTGGGCAGCTATTAAGACCCGGACCGCGCCCATCTGGGCGTCACCGCCATCCGATCGCGGCCTGGACTGCCTCAGTCGACGCTCTTGATCCGCCAGACCCCGATCGAGGCCGCGATGGCCACCGCCGCGGTCGCCCCGAACAGGGCCGGGTAGCCCGCCAGCGCGACGAGGGGGGCCGCGATCGCCGCGCCGATGGCGCCCGGGCAGACGATGGCGATGTTGATGATGCCGAGGTCTTTGGCCCGGTCGCGGGCCTTCGGCAGCACCTGCGTGATCAGCGCCTGGTCGACTGCGATGTAGGCGCCGTAGCCCATGCCGTAGAGCGTCGCCGCGGCCAGCGCCGAGGGCCAGGTCTCCCAGAACGCCAGCAGCAGGGCGGCCGCCGCCATCAGCAGGCCGGACACGGTGACCAGCATCTTGCGGCGGCCGGTGTGGTCGGAGATGATCCCGCCGATGATCGAGGTGACCACCACGCAGCCGGTATAGATCAGGATCAGGATGAGCAGGCCGTCCGCGGCGGTCTGGCCGGGGAACAGCCGCGCGTAGTGCACCACGTCGCGCAGGAAGTAGAGCAGGTACAGCGTGCCCATGGCGACGGCGAGGCTGGCCAGGAAACGGGTCAGCCAGGCCCAGCCGAAATCGGGGTACGCGCGCGGGCTGAGCCAGTAGGAGGAGGCCACCCGGCGCCAGGAGAACGGCTGCCGGTCCTGCGGCGCGAGCGGGTAGTCGGGGGTGAACAGCACGAACGGCAGCGCCAGCACCACCATCAGTACCGCGAGCGTGATGTAGCCGCTGACCAGGTTCTGGTCGAGGACGTCCACGACCAGGATGGTGCCCAGGACCAGCCCGAGCGCGATCGGCATACCCACCCAGCCGGCCACCGTGGCGCGCTGCCGTACCGGCACGTGGTCGGGGATCGCCGCGCTCAGGGTGGCGTACTCGCCGTTCTGGAAGGCGCTGAACAAAACCCACAGCAGGGCCACGCCGAATACCGTGTTCTGCTCGGCCAGCACCACCATGCAGACCGCGGCGAGCAGGGACATGGCGAGCGTCCACCGGTGCCGGCGACCGCTGAACCGGCCCAGTCGCCCGCGATGCGCGGTGCGGTCGGACAGCGCGCCGACGACCGGGGTGGCCAGGGCCGAGGAGATGGCCCCGACCCCGGTCACCACCCCGAGTGCGACGATCTTGTGCCGGGGCGTGATGTCCTGCAACTGGAGCGCGAGCATGACCTGCAGCGGCGTCTGGGTCGCCATCCACATGCCCAGGCTGGCCAGCGTGAGGCCGACGATCCAGCGGTTCCGCACATGACGGCTCGGCTCGGCCAGCGCGAGCGACAAGTCCGGCTGACCGATCGCCTGATCCCTCATGACACCTCCGCTGCCAGGGGCCTCCGCCGCGGGCGCGGCCAGGGGCTCCGCGGCGTATCCGGCGCCCTGGCTTGGATCATGACCTATCCCGGCCACACCGCGCTATACCCGCTAGTAAGTTCATGACGATCACCAGCCGGGCTGACGTGAGCTGTGTGACATGAGGTGGCTCGCCGTGCGGTACCGCTGATCGGTCTTCTGACCGCCTAGACCTGCGGTAGCCGTAGACCTGCGGCGTGCTCGTCGGTGCTGGCTACAGGTGTCCCCGGGTCCCCAAGCAGCCGGTCCAGGAACTCGGCGACCGCGCTCTCACCGGCGCCGAGCGCGGCGGCAGGGTCGTCAGCGCGCGCGATCATCAGGGTTACCTCATTGGTGGCGGCCAGCACGATGTGAGCGAACGTGTCCACGTGACGTCGCTCGATGCTGCCGGACTCGGCGGCGTACGTCAGGGCGGCGCGGATCGGCCCCAGGCTGTTCTGTTCGTCAAGCTCGCGCCACCGCTGCCAGCCCAGCACCGCCGGCGCGTCGATCAGCACGGTCTGCTGGACGACCGGGTCGCCGGCCAGCCGGATCCACGCGAGGCAGCCGGCCCGCAGCGCGGCGACCGGGTCCGGGGCATCGCGCTCCGCGTCCGCCACCTGCTGGCCGACCCGGGCGGCGACTCCCTCCAGGACCGCCCAGAACAACGCGTCCTTGCCCGGGAAGTGGTGGTAGAGCGAGCCGCGGCTGACTCCCGACTCGGCCAGCACCGCCGCGACCGACGTGCCGTCGTAGCCGTGCGCGGCGAACAGCCGTGTCGCGACGTCGATCAGATGCGCCCGGGTGGCCTGGCCCCGCTCGACATTCTTGTTCATTCGTCTCCGCATAACAGATTAACAGACCGACTGTCGGTCTGTAAAAGTTAGACCGCCGGTCGGTCTTCGGGCCACTGTACTCCGGCCCAGTATCACGGCGCCGCCGACCGCCCAGATAGCGTAAGCCGCATGGCGATCATGACGCGGCCGCTCGGCCGGACGCAGGCAGACGTGACCATCCTCGGATATGGCGCCATGGAGCTGCGAGGACGGCCGAGGGGACCCGAGATCGCGGACCAGGACGCCGGGCGCCTGCTCAACGCGGTCCTGGACGGCGGCATCAACCTGATCGACACCTCACCCGACTACGGCCGCAGCGAGGAGCTCATCGGACGCCACGTCGGGCACAGGCGCGATGAGTTCTTCCTCGCTTCTAAATGCGGCTGCCTGATCGAGCTGCCCGCGGACGCGCTGCCGCCGTACCCGCACGACTACAGTCCGGGCAACGTCCGCGCGGCTATCGAGCAGTCGCTGCGGCGGCTCCGTACGGATCACCTGGATCTCGTCCAGGTGCACATGTCCCCGAGCAGGGCCACGCTGGAGGAGAATCACACCGTCGAGACGCTCCAGGGGTTGCGGGACGAGGGCAAGGTCCGGTTCATCGGCATGTCGGGCATCCTCCCTGACCTGCCCGACCACCTCGCGATGAACGTCTTCGACGCCTTCCAGATCCCCTACTCGGCCGTCCAGCGCGACCACGAGGAGCTCGTCGCCGAGGCGGCGGACAACGGCGCGGGAACGCTGATCCGAGGCGGCGCGGCCCGCGGCGCGGCGTCGGAGGAGAAGAACTGGCGGACTGGCCCGCTCACCCAGGAGCCGGGCCTCGGCCAGCGGAACTGGGAGACCTCGGGCATCGAGGACCTGCTCGCCGATGCGGGCATGTCCGCGATGGAGTTCGTCCTCCGCTTCACCCTCAGCCACCCGGGCCTGTCGACTGCCATCGTCGGCACCGCGAACCCGGCGCACCTGGCCGGCAACATCGCGACAGCCGAGAAGGGGCCCCTCCCCGCCGACCTCTACGAAGAGGCGGAGAAGGTCCTCCCGCAGTAAGAAGCCGGTCAGCTAGCCAGCTGGATCGCGGCCACGCCGCCGACCCGGCTGCGCTGAGTAAGTCCTGCCCGGCTCGGAAATGTGATTCGGTCCCTGCGATCAGCCTGCTTGTCAGCCGAAGGTGAAGGAGTACGCCTGGAGTCCCGGTGAGAGCCTGATGGTCACGGTGCCGTCCCGGGCGGGCTGCTCGGTGGCGACGGCGTAGATGTCGGGGGCGCCGGAGACACGGATGACCTTGCTCGTGCCATCGGCGGAGACGGTGAGCGTGCCGGTGCCTCCGACGTCGAGGTAGACGTCGGAGGCGTGAAAGGCGAGCGTGATCCCGGCGCCCTTGCCTGCGATGATCGACTGCTGGCCGATTGTCCAGGCGCCGGACAGGCCGAAGGTATTCGCGGGGAGGGTGGCGGGCTGCGCGAACTGGCCGGTCGCGTAGGCAGTGCTGCCGCCGTATCCCTGTTCGCGCTCGGCGCCGAGATAGGTCTCCGGCGTCTGTTCCGGGTCGTCGGGGGTGGTGTCGGGGACATCGGTCGGCGGCGGCAGGGTGAGCCCGGGGTGCCCGGCGCTGAGCAGCTGCCGGATGAGCTGCTCCTCGCCGGAGTAGTCGCCTTCCCCGATCGAGACGTGCCGGATCTGGCCGGTGGCGTCGATGAGGTAGGCGGCGGGCCAGGACTGGTTGTCGTAGGCGTTCCAGGTGGCGTAGGAGTTGTCGAGCGCGACAGGGAAGGTGAGGCCGAGCCGGCGCACGCCGGCCGCGACGTTGGACGGCACGTGCTCGAAGGCGTACTCGGGAGTGTGCACGCCGACGACCTCGAGCCCGTCGGAGGCATAGTTCTTCGCCCATGCCTCGACGTGCGGAAGCTCGCGCTGGCAGTTGATGCAGGAGTAGGCCCAGAAGTCGACGAGGACGACCTTGCCCTTGAGCGAGGCCAGGGTAACCGGCTTGCCGCCGGGGGTGTTCAGCCACTGCTGGATGCCGCTGAAGCCGGGCGCGGGGCCGCACTGCTCAAGACCGGAGCCGCCGTACAAGGCCGCCGTCTGGCAGTCCTGCAGCGACACTTTGCCGCTGCCGCCCTGGGGTGCCGCCGCGGCGCCCTTCTCCAGGGAGTTCCCCGCGGCTTCTGTGAAGTTCGGGATGTCACGCTGGATGATGTCGGAGAGGTTGAACGTCAGCGCGACGGCCAGCACGATCACGACGACGCCGCTGACCGCCCGGAAGGCGCCCTGATGACGCCGGAAGGCCCCGAGCCGCCGGGTCATGCCGCGGCCCGCCAGCGCGAAGGCGAGCAGCGGGATCGCGGTGCCGACGGCGAAGCCCAGGGTGAGGCCGACCGTGCGGAGGCCGATGTGACCGGTCGCGCCCGCCACGGTGATGGCGGCGAGGACCGGCCCCGCGCACGGCACGAAGACCGCGCCGAGGGCGATCCCGAGGACGAAGCCGTTGCGGCCAGTGCCGACGGCGCGCTGCGGGAACCGGTAGAAGGGCCGCTCCATCAGGTGCCCGAGCGGCGGTACCAGCAGCCCGAGCCCGACCAGCACGAGCAGGGCCAGGCCGAGCCAGCGGATGGCGTCGTCCGGCAGGTGCAGGCTGGCCAGGATAAGGCTGCCGAAGAGGGTGAAGACCGCGAAGCTCAGCGTCAGGCCGAGGACGACGAGATAGGGCCGCCGCCGCGCCGACTCTGCGTCCGGCTCCGCGCTGCCGCCGCCGAGGAGGACGACGGGAAGCACCGGCAGGACACACGGGGACAGGCCCGTGATGATCCCGCCGACCAGGCCGATCAACACCAGCGTCACGCCACAACCTCCTGCTGACGGCCAGGCCCAGGATCGTTCCGAGTTCTACATCGTGCACCACAGCCCGGCGGACGCGCATAAGGCCCGAGTAGTCGCACTGTGGCTACTACCTTAAACCGGGAACGACGTCAGGCTTTCGTGCCCGCCCTCGCGGCCGATGCCGGACCGCTCGTCCCCGCGTCTCACAGGCCCGTTAATGGTAATAAGCACCAGCCCGCGTCCCTTGGACGGCGATACACGTCATACTTGCGACATGGCCCCTTGGGTGGCACTGGCGGATATCGGGACCGCCGCTGGGACCCTCGTCCTGGCTGCTTCGACGTTCGTCGCAGTCCGGGCTTCAGTTCGCAGTACCAGGATCGCGGAACGGGCACTGCTGGCAGGCCAGCGTCCCGTCCTCGCCCCGACTGGACCCGATGATCCGGCGGAGAGCGTTCAGTTCGCCGACGGCCGTGTCTTCCCGGTGAGTAACGGACAGGCATTGGTACACGATGAGGCGGGGGTCATCTACCTGGCCATCCCGCTGCACAACGAGGGAGCCGGCCCGGCTCTGCTGCGCGGTTACCGTCTGGAAGGCGAGCTGGGCAGCGAGGTCGCGCACGACCCGCGCGGCGTGGCGCGGCACTTGCGCGGTGATCCGCCGCCGCAGGCGCAGGCGTTCTCACCGCAACAGCGCGATCTGCTGATTAGCACCAGGCGGCCCGGCTTCTGGCAGGCTGCGCTCCGGGATCCCGAAACCTCTCTGCACAAGGAGATAAAGCAGTCCATCGAGAGCCGGGGCCGCGTCACGGTCGATGTCCTTTACGGAGATCACGAGGGCGGACAGCCTGCGGTCACCAGGTTCGTGCTGCTACCGGAGGCAGGCGCCTGGCGCTGTGACGCCGTCCGCTACTGGAGCCTTCCCGCTAGCAAAGAACTGCGCGGACTCGGATTCAACTGACCTAGGCCAGGCCGACGACGGTACCAGCGGTGGGGAGAGGGCTAGCCGATGATCGCCCTTGCTGCTCCTGCTCTCAGGGAAGCACCGAGGCTGTCGCCGAGAGTGGCCTTGAGCAGGGGTTTTACGGGTGCGCCGCCAGGGACTCGAACCCCGAACCCGCAGATTAAGAGTCTGCTGCTCTGCCAGTTGAGCTAGCGGCGCGTGAAGAACGCTGTGATCGTAGCAGCAATCGGCGAGGCATGGCCAATCGCGGACCGCATCACGCGTGGCGGCCGCCGGGCCGCGGCGCCAGCGCAGCCGTCCGGGCCGGGAAAGGATGAGAAAGACCTAAGACGTTCGGAAGAAAAGATTGAGCAGAGCAATACTCCGAACGACCTGTGGTAGCCCTGGTCACTAAGAGGTACGTGCTCGGCGTGGTATCGCAACTACGATTTGTAATGAACCGGGTGCGGAGTGTGTACGTAAAGAGATGTAATAGAAGAGACGCAGGCATAGCGGGGTATATTCGAGTGACGCTGTCATGACCAGCCGTAACGTTGCAGAGTCCGCATCCGTGCCCGAACCGTCCCGGTCCCCGCAGCTTGCCGCACAGGAAGCGACCAGGCCGGGAGGCCGGCTGGCCTGGCTCGACGTGCTCCGCGGCCTAGCGGTGCTTGCGGTGGTGTTCGACCACCTCAGCTACTACGTACTCCAGCACGTTCGGGCCATCGTCTATCACTGGTTCGACGCGGGCAACTATGGCGTCTTCGTCTTCTTCATCATCAGCGGGTACATCGTGCCGGCGTCGCTCGAGCGCAAGGGCAGCGTCCGGACGTTCTGGGTGAGCCGCCTGTTCCGGCTGTATCCGCTGTACCTGCTGGCCGTGGGGATCGCGGTGGCGCTCTACCTGGTCCACTTCGGGACGCTGCGCGGTGAGGACTCGGATCCGGCGACGTCGATCCTGTCCCAGCTGCTGATGATGTCGAACGTGCTGGCCGGGCAGAACCTGCCCAGCGTGGTCTGGTCACTGTCGTATGAGATGGTCTTCTACCTACTGCTCACCGCCTTGTTCATCGCCCGGGTGCACCATCGCAGCAGCTGGTACGCGCTGGCCTTCGCCGCCGCCGCCGTCACGATCGGCGGCGTGCTGCCGCAGGCCTACCTCACGCACAACGTGGCCACGCCCCGCCTGATCGCGCTCACGGCGGACCTGGCCGTGCTGGCCGGGCTGGCCCTGGCGGTCGTACTGCGCGACATGTCGCGGCTGCTCGGCGCGGCTATGGCCGCGGTGGTGGCGGTGGCGCTGCTGGCCTTCAACGGCACCTGGGTCTGGCCGTGGGAAACGCTGTCGATCCTGGCCCTGATGTTTACAGGGACGGTGTTCTACCGGGCCGAACAGGGCCAGTACTCGTGGCGCAAGGCCATCGCGGTCGGGGCGACCGTGCTGGCGTTCGCCATCGCCGCCGGCCTGTGGCACAGCCATGCCTTGGGCCTGGACGCGCACGCCGAACTGCTCTGGGAGCGCCGCTGGTTCTCCGCGGTGCTGCTGGCTGGCCTGACGTTCGGGGCCGGGCTGGCGTTCCGGCACGTCCGGTGGCCGCGGGCGCTGACCTGGCTCGGCCTGATCAGCTACTCCGTTTACCTGCTGCATCCGCTGGCCAACGTGGCCTACCACCACGTCTCCTGGACGCGCCAGCACCACTCCTTCCCGCTGCAGGTGTTGCTGGCCGCCGGGATCGTGACCATCGTGATCACGGTCAGCTCGCTGACGTACCTGTTCGTCGAACGGCCGATGCAGAACCTCGGCCGGCGGGTGGGTCACTGGCTGGATGCCCGGTTCGGCCCCGACCGGCTGCCGGCCAAGCCTCGCGCCGCCGCGCAGCCGGCCATGGCGGGCCGGAGCTGTCCGGCCACGGAGTAGCTCGTCCGGTTTACCCGGCCGGATGCTGCATGCTGGTGATATGGCTCTATCGTCGCCGGCTGAGCTGCCGTCCCCGCGCGAACCCGGCGCGCCCTACCGCGTCTGCCTAGTCTGCCTGGGCAACATCTGCCGGTCACCGATGGCCGAGACCGTGCTGCGCGCCGAGCTGGCCGCGGCCGGCCTCGACGGAGCCGTCGTGGTGGACAGCGCGGGCACCGGGGACTGGCACGTCGGCGACGCGATGGATCCGGGCGCCCGGGCCGCGCTGGCCAGCCGCGGCTTCGACGGCTCGGACCACCGGGCCCGGCAGTTCCAGGCGTCCTGGCTGGCCCGGCGCGACCTGATCCTCGCCATGGACGCCCGCAACCTCGCGGACCTGCGACGGATGGCCCGGAACCCGAGTAGCCAGGGTGACGATCGGATCCGGTTGTTCGGCGAGGTGGGCGGGCTGACTGAGGCCGGCGGCCCGGACATCCCCGATCCTTGGGGCGGCGGCAAGGACGAGTTCGGCCACGTGCTCGACCTGCTCGGCGGCGCAGCGCCGGTCATCGCGGCCCGGCTGGCGCGGCTGCTCGAGCCCCACGGCCACACCGAGGGCGGCTCCGAAGCCGGGCGCCGCGCGGGCCGGTGACCTCGTTCACCTCCGCCGCACGCCAGGCCGCCCGGCAGACCGGCCTGGCCGTCCGCGAGGCGCGCGTCGTCGGCTCCCAGCACGGCTACCAGCACCTCATGATCACGTTGGCCGGCGGGCGGCGCGCGTTCGCCAAGGTGGCTGCGGACGGCCCAGCCGCCGCGGGGGAGGCGGCATCGGATGAGATGGCCGCCGCGTTCGCGGCCGAGGCGAGCAGCCTGCGCTGGCTGGCCGCGGCGGACGCCGTCCCGGTGCCCGAGGTGCTGGCCGTCACCGAGGCCGCGCTCGTCATCTCGATGATCCCGCCGGGGCACGCGACGCCATCGGCGGCGTTCCGGTTCGGCACCGAACTCGCCCGGCTGCACGCGGCCGGGTCCGAGAATTTCGGCGCTCCGTGGCGGGGGTTCATCGCCAGCCTGCCACTGGACAATACGCCCGCGCCACCGGGCCAGCCGGCCGGCGCCGCGCCGAGCTGGCCCCAATGGACCCAATGGCCCCAATGGCCGCAGTGGTACGCGAAGCGTCGGCTGCTGCCCTACCTGCGCCAGGCGCTGGACTCCGGCGCGCTGCGGCCAGAAGACGGGCGGCTGGTGGAGGCCGTGATAGACCGGATCGACTCGCTGGCGGGACCGGCCGAGCCGCCGAGCCGCATTCACGGGGACTGCTGGGCCGGGAACGTGCTCTGGTCGGGCGACCGGGGCTGGCTCATCGACCCGGCGGCACACGGCGGCCACCGCGAGACCGACCTGGCCATGCTGGCCTTGTTCGGCGCGCCCCACCTGGACCGCATCCTGGCCGGCTACAACGACACGACGCCGCTCGCGGCGGGCTGGCGGTCCAGGGTACCGCTGCACCAGTTGCATCCGCTGCTGGTGCACGCGTGCCTGTTCGGCGCGTCCTACGCCGAAGAGGTCCGTTCCGCGGCTCGCGCGGTCCTGTCCACCTAGAGTTCCGGTGCTCCCCGAGCCAGATCGATCAGGACAAATCAGGCCGGGTGCGACAGCCTGGTGGCGTCCGTTTCGTCGGCTTGGCCCGCTTCGTCCAGGTCGGGATCGTCGTCCGCGGCCATGCCGCCCTGCGGCCCGGGGTCAAGCGGCAGGGCTATCCGGAACGTCGAGCCCCGGCCGGGCCCGGTCCGCACGGAGGCGACGCCGCCGTGCGCGGTGACGAGCGCGCTCACGATGGCCAGGCCGAGCCCGCTGCCGCCCTTGGTACGCGTCCTGGCCTGATCCGCGCGGTAGAACCGCTCGAACACGCGCTGGGCCTGTTCCGGGAGCATGCCGGGCCCGTGGTCGGTCACGTCGAGCGTGACGGCCCGGGCCGAATCGGGCACTCGCGGATCCAGCGTCCCGGACCCGATCGACACCTCGATCGGGGACCCGTCCGGGGTGTGGGTGAGCGCGTTGCTCATCAGGTTCCCGATGACTTGCCGTAGCCGCGCTTCGTCGCCGATCACGAGGAACGCGGCGCCGGGCTGGACCGACAGGTCGATGGTCCTGGCCGGGGCGAGCAGCCGGGCGTCGTGGACCGCGTCGGCGGCCAGCGAGAGCAGGTCGATCGGCTGCCGGGCCAGCGGGCGCTGCTGGTCGAGCCGGGCCAGCAGCAGCAGGTCCTCGACGAGCAAGCCCATCCGGGACGCTTCCGTCTCTACCCGGTGCATGATCCGGTCCAGGTCGTCCGGCGTGAGCCCGCCTCCTAGGTACCGGGCGTCGCTGCCCGCCTCATCCGCCGAAGCCGAGCTCGCCGCCGACTTGTCCCAGTGCGAGACGAGCCCGCCGCGCTGGCGGTAGTACTCGGCGAAGCCGCGGATCGCAGTCAGCGGCGTGCGCAGCTCGTGGCTGGCATCGGCGATGAAACGCCGCATCCGTTCCTCATTCTGGTGCGCTGCCGCCTCGGATTCCTCCCGCGCATGGAAGGCCGCCTCGATCTGGCTCAGCATGATGTTCAGCGACCGGCCGAGGCTGCCTATCTCGGTGCGCGGATCACGCTCGGGTATACGCCGGTTCAGGTGCCCGTCCGCGATCTCTTCCGCGGTCTCCTCGATTTCGACCAGCGGCCGCAGGTTCGCCCGCACCACCGCGAACCCGACGATCATCAGCACGAACAGGATCACTACGCTCACGATCACGTCGAGCCTGATCAGGTACGCCATGGTCTGGTCGAGATTGCCCAGGTTCAGGCCGACGACAAGGGTTCCTGACTGCATGGTCACGCCGCCGTCTGTGCTGTACTGCACCGGCTGGGTGATGACACGCCAGCTGTAACCGCCCGACTGCGCCAGAACGGTAAACGGCTGACCAGAGTTCCCGCTCGTCCCGGACTGGCTGGCCGGTATGGCGGGTCCGGAGTTGCTGCTGAGATTTTGCCAGTTGCCGATTCCGGTCACCGGCTGCCCGTTGGCGGAGAGCACCTCCACGACGCTGTTGTTCAGGAGGAACGTCATGTGATGACCTCCCCCCAAAAAAGCAGAGGGGTCGTTCTGCACCTGAGCGCCCAGGCTGTGCAACTGGGCATCGACCTGGCTCTGCAGGTAGTTGCCGAACACCGCGACGCCGACGAAACTCATCACCGCCAGCGCTATGGCGACCAGAGCGAGGAGCGCCGTGACGAGCTTGGTCCGCAGGGATGTGCGGGCAGACAAGCGGCGTACGGCCTGCCATGGCCGGGCCCCCACGTGGCCGCCCTGGCTGCTCGCTCCCTCTGCTGTCATGCCCGCTCGTCCTGCTTAAGAAGCGGGAAGCCGCAGCACGTACCCGACGCCGCGCAGGGTGTGGATCAGCCGGGGCTCTTTGGTGTCGACCTTGCGACGCAGCACGGACACATAGGACTCGACGATGCCGGTGTCGCCGCGGAAGTCGTAGTCCCAGACGTGGTCGAGGATCTGCATCTTGGACAGCACCCGGTTGGAGTTGCTCATGAAGTACCGCAGCAGCTTGAACTCGGTGGGGGAGAGCTGAATCTGCTCCCCGGCGCGCCATACCTCGTGGCTCTCCTCGTCGAGTTCGAGGTCGGCGAAGGTGATGCGGGGCGTCGGCTCGACCCCGTCTCCCCTGGTGCGGCGGAGCACGGCGCGGATCCGCGCGATCACCTCTTCCAGGCTGAACGGCTTGGTGACATAGTCATCGCCGCCCAGCGTGAGGCCGCGGATCTTGTCCTCGGTGGCGTCCCTGGCGGTCAGGAAGACGACCGGGATCCGGGCGCCGCCACCCCGCAGCCGCCTGATGACATCGAATCCGTCCATGTCGGGCAACATCACGTCGAGCACGATCAGGTCCGGCCGGTGACGCTGAGCGGCCTGTACCGCCTCGGTTCCGGCTGCCGCCGTGACGACGTCGAAACCCGCGTAGCGCAGGCTCGCGGACAGCAACTCAAGGATGTTCGGCTCGTCCTCAACGACTAGCAGCCGGGCATCCGGCCGCTGCCGCGCATCGGTCAGCGTGTCCATAGCTCTATATTGTCACCCTCCACGCTGAGGGTAACCTGAAGGTCCGCTGGAGATGATCTCCGTTTCGCGGCTGACCAAGCCCGGCCCGTGCGAACCGTCCCAGCGAACATCAGCGAACGCCAGCGCCGCCCGGCTCGTCGGCGACCCGGACCAGGCGGGGTTACCGGTGGGCGGGCCCGAAGGCCTGGCGCCAGTAGGCGATGGCGGCGGGCCGCGAGCCGACGCCGAGCTTGGAGTAGATCCGCCTGACGTGATTCTTCACGGTCTTCTCCGCCAGGAACAGGCGAGCGGCGATCTCCCCATTGGTCTGTCCGTCCGCGATGAGCGACATGACTTCGGCCTCACGCGCAGACAGCCCGTGCGGCTCGCCGACGCCGTTGAGAGCGGGCCCCACGCCTCCGCCTGGTCGAGGGACCTTGTGATCGTCCATCTGACCTCCGGCTGCGGCGGATCCGTACCGCAGCGAACGTACCAAACAAGGTAGGCACTGCGTCAATCCCATGGAGGTTCATGTAAATCAATACATGGGCCGATATGGATCGACTTCGTCAGGACATGTACCCAAGCATCCCGACCTGCATACACGTGGCGAGCGAACGGTGTGTCCCGCTCGCGTTAGGTGGTGCCGTGGACGGAGGTCTTCGAGATGAGGCTCTGCGGCAGCGGCTGGTCGTGGGCGAGGTCGTTGAAGAACTGCTTGGCTGCCGTGGGATCCCACTCGACGACCGATCCGACGTTCGTGTTCGCGAACTGGCCGAACGGCACCGTGGTGGTCACCGGGTTCCGCAGCGCGAACGCGACGGAAACCAGCTGAGTCAGGCCGGTGCCCTGGTCCACCGTGATGGCGGACGCCGCGCCGCTGGCCGCGGGGATGATCGCGAACGGGTTGGCCAGCGTTCCGGCCGACGTCATCTTGGACAGGATGCCCTTGAGCAGGACCCGCTGGTCCTGCTCGCGCTGCAGGTCACCTTCGGTGAACGCGCGGGTGCGCACGAAGCCGAGCGCCTGGTCGCCGTTGAGGACCTGGCAGCCCGCCTTGAGGTTCAGGCCTGCCTTCGGGTCCTTCATCGGCGCCGTCAGGCACATGCGCACGCCGCCGACGTCGTTGACCACGGTGACCAGCCCGCCGAAGCCGATGCCCATGAAGTGGTTGACCTGCAGTCCGGTGACGTTCTGCACCGTCTTGATCAGCAGCTTCGGGCCGCCGAAGTCGTAGGCGGCGTTGAGCTTGTTGTAGCCGTACCCCGGGATCGGCACGTAAGAATCTCGTGGGAGGCTGACCAGCGTGGGACGGGTCCCGTTGGCCGGCACGTGCAGCAGCATGATCGTGTCAGACCGGCTGCCGCTGATGTCGTGCCCGAGAGCCAGCTGGTTCTCCTCCTGCTTGGTCAGCCCAGCGCGGCTGTCGGAGCCCGCGATCAGCCAGTTCGTCCCGGCCGTTGTGAACGACGTCGGCGTCAACACGTCGACCTTGGTCAGCTTGGAGTTCACGCTGAAGTAGACCGCCACGGTGGCCACTACGGCCAGCGCCACCAGGGCCGCCAGGATCACCAGCAGACGCCTGGGCCGCAGCCCCCGCCGCCTCCCGCGCCGCCCGGAACCTCCCGACCCTCCTGGGCCGCCCGTCCAGGAACGCGAAGGCGGCTGAGCGGGCCACGCGGCCTGGCTCGCCCCGGCCGCGCCCCCGCCGTATCCGCCCTGGCCCGGGCCCCGCCCCTGAGAACTGGGCGTGAAGCTCGGCTGAGCCCGTTGACCAGCGGCGCCGGGCTGATCTGGCTCCTCGTTGTACCACCCGCGTGGCCAGTCCTCACTCATGGCGACCCCCGTACCGCGAAGCTGGACGTTCCTCCGTAAGCACGGAGTTGAGCCTATTAGCAAAATGGTGCTGTCTAGTCAACCCCCTGATAAGTTCCAGCTTTCTGGAAGAGACTGGCGACCATGACTCCAGCCGAACCCACTGCTGACCAGCTGCGCCGGGACCCGCTACCGCTGCTCGGCCGGGTCGCCGTAGTGACCGGTGTCAGCCGGCGCGCGGGCATCGGATACGCCATCGCCCGCAGGCTGGCCGCGCTGGGCGCCAGCCTGTTCCTGCACCACTACGCGCCGCACGACCGGGACCAGCCGTGGGGCGCCGATCCCGGCGGCCCCGAGGCCGTGATCGCCGGCGTGACCGAAGCCCTGGCGGGCCCGGGTGCCAGCGTCAGGCACCAGGAGTCCGACCTCTCAGATCCCGGCGCGCCGGACCGGCTCATCGAGATGGCCGCGGCGACGTTCGGGCCCCTGGACATCCTCGTCTGCAACCACGCTCGTAGCGGCGGCGACGGTCCTCTCGGCACGCTGACTGCCGCCATGCTCGACGCGCACTGGGCCGCCAACACCCGCTCCGCCATCCTGCTGGCCCAGGCCTTCGCCGCCGTGAGGGGGGAAGGGGAGGTGGGTGGGGGCCGCCCCGGCGGCCGGATCGTCTTCATGACCTCCGGACAGGACCTCGGCCCGATGACTGATGAGGTCGCCTACGCCGCGAGCAAGGGTGCGCTGGCCTCGATCACCCGGACCCTGGCCGACCAGCTCGCCGACCAGGCGATCACGCTGAACACGGTCAACCCCGGCCCGGTCGACACCGGCTACGCCTCGCCCGAAGCCCGCGATGCCGTTCGCCGCCGCTTCCCCCAGCAGCGCTGGGGCGCGCCCGACGATCCCGCCCGGCTGATCGCCTGGCTGGTCACCGACGAAGCCGCCTGGATCACCGGCCAGGTCATCACCACCGAAGGCGGCTTCCGCCGCTGGGACTGACCCGCCACTTGCCCGGCCTGCCCTATCCGGCCAGGGGCAGCAGCTCAGGAGGCTGGGTCAGAAGCGAGCGCATGGCAGGCGTGACGAGGGCCGGCCCCGGCAGCTCGGCATGCGCGGCGAGCAGGGCGGCGCGGAGGCTCGCGTGCAGGGCATCCGGGCCGATAGCGGTGGCGGTACCGTCACTGCAGAGCGCGGCGCGGACCTGTGCTCCCGGCACGACCAGCCGCAGCCGTGCGTGGCTTTGTGCCAGCAGGCCGCAAAGTGACAGGAGTGCTGCTCGTGCGCCATCGTCGACGGCGGGCGTGGCCGCCAGGTCGATGACAACCGTGCAGGCGGGGGGCGTGGCCGCACGCAGGCGAGCACCCACCGCGTCGACCAGAGCATCCGCGGTGCCGGCGCATAGCTGGCCGGTGAGCCGGAGGCACACGATCTGCCCTGCTGCCGGGCCGGCCTTAGGTCGGCTACGGCCGGCCAGGCGCGGCCGTCCGGCCAGGCGCGGCCGCGCAGCCGCGCTTCGCAAGGCAAGCAGACGACGCGCTGGGACAAAGAGTGCGTGAGTCTGCATAACAAGCCGCTCCATGCGTATGCGGAAACAAGCGAACGCGTGGCCCTAACAGAAGTTTGAGGTATCCAGCCTTGACGTCACTCATGCCTGCCGGGTGATGTGGCGGGCCGAGAGGCGGGTTATCGGGAAGGCATCCAGCAGCACCTCGGCCAAGTAGTCGCCCAGGCCGCTGTCTGCGGATCTCAGAAAGATCCGGATATCAGCGGCGCGCCGCGAGCGTGAACGCTCCCTTGATCGCCGAAAGCATGACCGGGGCCGCGGTGGCCTCGTTGATGGGCTGCGACGGGTTCTCGGCGAGCACGGTGACGACGTAGCTCTGCCCGGTCCGGGTCGTGGCCAGGTAGGTCAGGGTCAGCACCCCGGGCTCGGAGCCGCCCTTGAACCAGGTTGTCTTCCACTGGGCCGGGTCGAGCTGGAGGCCGCCGTCGTTGAGCGAGAGCACCTGGCCGATCTGGGACAGGCCCGGCCGGCGGGCGAGGGCGGCGAGGGAGGTGTAGGCACGGCAGATGTCATCGGCCGAGGCGAACCATTCCAGGCTGTCGATGTCGCGTGGCGTAGTCCACGCATTCGCCGCCGCCATGGCGGGTAGCGGTGCCCGGTCGATGGTGCTGGCGAGCAGCGCTTGCCGGCCAGCCTGGTTGGCGGCGATGTAACGGTCCGCGAGCGCTGGCCATTGGTCGAGCTTGAGGATGAATAGCTCACGGGTCGTCAGGAATGGCCGGTCCAGGGCTGGGTCGGCCATCCCGGTTGTGGTGAGCGCCGCCTCGACCGCGGGCCGGCCCACGAGGTTGATCAGCATGTTGGCGGCCGTGTTGTCGCTGATGGAGATCATCTTGGCGGCCGTGTCCTGTACTGAGATCTGGGTGCCGTCCGGCTCATTCTGGAGCTCTCCGGAGGGCAGGCTCTTGAGCTGCGCGGTGACGGTCAGCGGCTGGTTCCAGTGGACCTTGCCTGAGGCCACGGCATGGCCCAGCGCGTCGAGCACGTAGAGCTTGAAGGCCGAGCCGAGCGGCGCCGCGATGGCGGGGGCGATGCTGTCTACCGGCTGACATGAGCCGTCGCTGACGTTGGCGACGAGCAGGCGGACCTGGGGGGCGACCGTGCGGAGGGCGGCATTGACGCCGGCCCAGGTGGCGGGCACCGGCGCGGTGGTGGCCGGGCTGATTCTTAGCCCGCTGATCAGGCCCTGGCTGTCCACGGTGAGCGCAACCTGAGCCCGCGGGATTACACCGCTGGTAGAGACAATAGCGACAAGCGTGCTCGGTTCACTGACCTGGATCGAGAGCAGCTTGACGCCAGTGGCTCCTTGCAAGCCCTGGTTGAGCATGGCCGGGCTGACCTGGGCGAGGAAGGCTGCGTCGAAGTGGGCGCGGACCTGCGCGCCGGACATGGGCAGATGGGCCACCGCGGCGATGAGCCACCGGAGCTGGGCTCCGGCCGGCGTATCGGGCGGGATGACGGCCTTCGCGGGTCCCGCCGAGGCTGCGGCGGTGGTCGGTCCCGGGGGCGTCGGCGTCCCCGGCGAGCTGCACGCGGCGGCCAGGAGCACCACCGCGGCCATCAGCATCAGGAACGGCCACGCTGGACGGTCTCGCCTACCACTGCTCCGGCTGCCGAGCCCAGGCATTCATTTCCTCCTGCAGCAAGTACCCTCTCTGGCCACCGGACCAGAGCCGTTGGTCCCGGCCGAGCCGTCCAGGCCGATCCCGGTAGCCGGTCCCGTCCGATAGGCCGGCCATTCCGTCCTTGATCGATAACGAGCTGGCCGCGGGCGATAGAACTGCCACGCCCGGCGAGACTTAATCTAAGTCGGCGTCGACCGTATGGCCATACGGTCGACGCATAGCATAATCCGATCCTCGGGCCCGCGGACAATACCCGGTCTGGCGACTGGCCGAAGCGAGAGCTGGTCAGCTCTGGGAGCGTCGAGCCGGGCGTCATCGGTTGCTGTCCGCTTGGCCGAGCGCGTGGTGAAGGCCGGTGATGAGGGCGTCCAGGCCGAGGTGGAAGGCCTGGTCGGCCCGGGGCCGCCCGGAGGGCGCGGCGTCGGCCGCCTCGGCGAGCCGGGGAGTGGTGGCGGCGTCGATGCCGGTGACCATGACGGGCGGGGCGACGAGGTCGAGCGCGGAGCCCAGGACGAAGCTCTCCACCGCGGTGATCACTGCGAGCACCATGGGGCGGGGGAAGCCCGCGTCTTCCAGGGCGGTGACCGCTTGCTCGTACTGGGCGTGCACGACGGGGTCAGCGATGGGTTCGGCGGCCAGCATACCGATGGCGCCGGCGTGTGCGGCGAAGGTCTCCCGGTAAGAGGTGGCCCAGCAGCGCAGGGCCTCGTCCCAGGGCAGCCGCCCGAACGCGGATGCGTCCACCGTGCGGGCCATCCGCTGGCGCAGCAGCGTGATGATCTCGGCGCGGCCGTCGACGTGGTGGTAGATGGCGGCCGGGGTGACCTTTAGCGCCCGGGCGAGATCCAGGATGGTGAAATCGCCACGCCGGTCGGTCAGTCGCAGCGCCGCGTCGGCGATGCGGTCGCGGTCGAGCAGCGGGGTGTGCGGACGGCCCATCGGATGCTCCTTCTCTAAATTGAATCAGTTTAAGTTTAGGTCTTGACCGGTGTCCTGTCACATCGTATGCTCTAAATTAATACTGATTCAGTTTAAGTTTAGGAGATGGCGATGCAGGCGGACCAGCTGTTCACGAGCGGCACGGTGCGGACCGGAGTGCCGGGCGCGCAGGCCAGCGG
>JBAUAY010000726.1:0-7608 GCA_049676235.1 Streptosporangiaceae bacterium | reverse complement strand
TGCGGCGAGACCCTCAAGCCGGTGAGCCTCGAGCTCGGCGGGAAATCGGCCGCGATCGTGCTCGACGACGTCGACCTGGACGCCACCGCGACCGAGCTCGGCTGCCTCTGCTTCGCCAACTCCGGGCAGGCGTGCTTCACCATGTCCCGGGTGCTGGCCCCGCGGAGCCGGTACGACGAGGCGGTCGAGGCTCTGGCCTGGCAGGCTTCGGCCCTGGTCGTGGGCGATCCGATGGCCGAGGAGACGACCATGGGGCCGCTGGCCAGCCCGCGGCAGCGGGTCCGGGTGGAATCGTCGGTTACGGCCGGGATCAGCGCGGGCGCGCGGGTGGTGGCCGGCGGGCGCCGCCCGGCGATGCCGGTGCGCGGCTACTACTACGAGCCCACCGTGTTCGCCAACGCCGACGCCGGGATGGCCATCTCCAGGGACGAGATCTACGGGCCCGTGGTGGCGGTGATCCCGTACGACGATGAGTCCGAGGCGGTGGCCATCGCCAACGACTCCAGCTACGGCCTAGCCGGCAGCGTGTGGACCGCGGATCCCGAACGAGGCCTGACGATCGCCCGCCGGGCCAGGGTCGGGACGTTCGGCGTGAACCTGTACGTGCCCGATATCGGCGCCCCGTGGGGCGGCCGCAAGGCCAGCGGCATGGGCAGCGTGTACGGCCCGGAGGGACTGCACACCTACCTGGCTACCAAGTGCGTGTTCCTGCCCGGATAGCAAAGGAGGGCCCCGAGGGGCCCTCCTAGGCTGCGATCCTGCGTCAGGCGGCGTGGCCGACGCCCAGGTCCAGGTCCTCCTGGTGGGCGTCCGCGGCGGCCTCCTCGGCGTGCGCTTGGACCCGCTCCGGGCCCAGGCGGCTGTGCACGCCGTAGTAGAAGATGATCAGGGAGAAGATGCCGATGTACAGCAGGTCCCACCCGAACGGCATGTGGACGCCGACCTTGAGCCCCAAAAACGTCGCGTAGCCGCCGGTTGCGGCGTTGCTGACGCCGCCGACGTAGCTGCCGCCGAAGATGGAGAAGATGGTCAGGCCGACGATCCACGGGATCGCCCACGCGCCGGCCCGGAAGTCCAGCGGTTCCTGGTTCGGGTCGAGCCGGCGGGCGATGATGTAGAGGATCAGGAAGAAGATCACGGCCAGGTCGATCTTGATCACGTCCGCGGTGGTGCTCCAGTAGATGATGAAGCCGGAGACGACGAAGCTGAACGGGGCGATGATGTTCAGGATCGGTGCCTTGTACGGCCGGGGCCGGTCCGGGTCGCTCCTACGCAGCGACACCGCGGCGACGGGCGCGAAGCTGTACATGAACGAGGAGGCCGCGGTGATGGCCCCGACCAGCCCCGCCCAGCTGCCGAACGGCAAGAACAAGATGCAGCCGAAGACGCCGCCGAAGACGATGCTGAACCAGGGGACGCCGCGTCGGTCGATGGCGGCGAATACCGGCGGCACGTAGCGGGTCTTGGCCAGCGAGTAGGACAGCCGCGAGGCCGCGCTCACGTAGACCAGGCCGGTGCCGGCGGGCGAGATCACCGCGTCGATGATCAGGACGGTGCCGAGCCAGCCCAGGCCCGCCGCAGTGGCCAGGGTGTAGTACGGGCCGAACGTGCCGGCGTTGCCGAACGGGTTGGCCCAGCCGTGGGCGATGTTGGCCGGGTTCAGCGCGCCGGTGAAGGTGACCTGCAGCATCATGTAGATCGCGGCACCCATGAGCATGGAGCCGACCACCGCGATCGGCACGTCCCGCTTGGGGTTGCGCGCCTCGCCGGCCAGCTGGGCGGCCTGCTCGAAGCCCTCCAGGGCGAAGATGACGCCGAGCGGGAGCGCGATGAATATTCCCTTGAGGCCGTACGGCGCGAAGCCGCCGCCGGCGGTGAAGTTCGAGCTGTGGAAGACCTTGGTAATGATGAAGATGATGGTGATGATGGGCACCGCGATCTTCCACCACGTGGCGATCGTGTTGGTCCGGGCCATCCACCTGATGCCGATCAGGTTGACCGCGGTGAAGACGAACATGAAGCCGATGGCGACGATCAGGCCCTTGGTGGTGAGCAGGCCCTGCGCATTCACCAGCCCGTGCCAGACCTTGGCGCTGAGGTATCCGAGCGTGGCCTCGACCTCGATCGGCGCGACGGCCATCGCCTGCAGGTAGGAGAAGGTCCCGGCGAAGAAGCCGCCCAAGGTTCCGGCGTGGATCCAGGTGAACCGGGCGGTGCTGCCGGAGATCGGGTAGGTAGAACCGAGCTCGGCGTAGATCAGCGCGATGCCGATCAGCAGGATCACGCCGATGATCCACGAGATGATGGCCGCGGCCCCGGCGACCTTAGACGCGTTCAGGGTGCCGAGCAGCCAGCCGGATCCGATGACCGAGCCGGCCGAGACCATGAACAGCGGTAGCAATCCGATGTCGCGTCGGAGTCTCGGCGGAACCTCCGAGAGGTCTGCTGTACTCATCCCCATGCCCTCCTGGTTGAGCGATAGCTGGCCGACCCGATGATCGGCTCCGCTACCGGAGTATGCAGAATCGTTACATCTCGGCTGGTCACCGCTTTATTGGCGATCTTCCAGACGATGCGTGGCAGCACCCTAGCATCGGTCGCGCCGAAAGTCGCCTATTGACAAAGAGGTATTTCTAGGCATCCTTTCCGGTGGCTAACCTGAAAGCAATAGTGCGGCCTGGGGAAAGGGCAGTCAAGGGTCTGGAGGGGCCGTCCCTGCGCCATCCGCACGGACATTAGTCAGATCATCGGTATATGCCACGTCGTCGTCGCGAGACTGTCTTCCAGCAGTTAATTAGAATTTAAGTTCGATTACTGTCGTTGTATGCTCATATGGGCCCGCAGAACAGGCCCTACTGCATTCCCACATTCTGGGCCAGTTCGCTGTTACCAGACCATGTCGAGAGCGGGCCGGTGCAGCGCCAGCACGTGCTCGTGAGTTTCCCTCATCGCCGCCAGCCGCGCCTGGCCGTCCCGGCAGAACACCACCGGCGGCCTGAGCGCGCCGTTGTAGTTGTTCGCCAGTGTGTAGGTGTAGGCGCCCGTGACCGGCGTGACGATCAGGTCACCGACGTGCGGCCCGGGCAGCGGGAGGTTCCCGACGAGCAGGTCGCCCGACTCGCACTGGCGGCCGACCAGGTTCACCACCTCGTCCGGCGCGGCCAGCATGCGGGTGGCGACGGCGCCCTCGAACCCCTGGCCGGTGAGCGCCGCGTCGAGGTTGTCGGCCATGCCCCCGTCCACCGCCACGAACGTGCGGCCGGTGCGCTTGACCGTGCTCACCCGGTACAGCGTGACGCACGAGCGGGCCACCAGCGACCGGCCGGGCTCGATCACGAGCTTGGCGTCGGCCGGCAGGTAGGCGCGGGCGGCTTCGGTGATGGTGTCCAGGTACTGCTCGACGGTGGGGGCCTGGTCCCGGAGCGTGTACCGGACGCCGAGGCCGCCGCCCACGTCGTAGACGTCGAACGTGCCGAGCACGGCGACCGCCTCCACCGCCCGGGCGAACGGCTCGGTGTCCAGGATCTGCGATCCGATGTGCAGGTGCAGCCCGTCCAGGCGCAGCTTCTGGCTGGCCCGGATGCGGGCGATCGCCTCGCGGGCCTGGTCCAGGGGTAGCCCGAACTTGGAGTCGGCGCCCCCGGTGGACTGCGACTCGTGGGTCTCCGGCGCGACCCCCGGGATGATCCGGACCAGCACCGGCTGCGGGCGGGTGGCCAGCTGCTCAAGCCGGTCGATGTCGTCGAAGTTGTCCACCACCACGCACCCCACGCCCGCCTCGAGCGCCATGGTCAGCTCGGCGGTGGTCTTGGCGTTGCCGTGCAGGTACATGCGTTCGGGCCGGGCCCCCGCGGCCAGGGCCATGACCAGTTCGCCGGCCCCGGCCACGTCGATGCTCAGTCCCTCGGCGACGAACAGCTTGTAGACCGCCAGGCAGGGGAACGACTTCGAGGCGAACACCACCTCGGAGTCCGGGTGACGGGCGGCCAGCCCGGCGCGCATCCGGCGGGCCTGGTTCCGCAGGCCGGCCTCGTCCACGATGTAGGCGGGCGTGCCGAAGCGTTCGGCGAGGTCGCGGACGCCGACGCCGCCGATGACCAGTTCCCCGTCGGGCGCGACGGAACTGTACTCGGGAAAGAGCGGGAGCAGATCGCGATCTTGGGTGCGGGGCGAGTCAGTGGTCATGTATCCGCACTTTAGCTGGCCGCAATGGCCAGCCGAAACCGCGCCGGCCCTGATAAATCAGGGCCGGCGCGGCACTAACGGCTACGGATTGACGACAAGGCTCAAGGTGCCGCCGAACGCCTTGATTCCGTTGCCATTTCCGGCCGCCCTGCCCGCGCCATTCCGCAGCGGCATGAGCTGCTCCTGGCTGAACAGGTAAAGCGGATGGCCGTACCAGGTGACCTGCGAGAGGTGACCCGGCTGAGACTGCGAGCAGCGCAAGCCGTCGGCGAAGGACCATGATTCCCCTCTTCCTCCCATTCAGGCCGTATGCCCAGCCACCAATGTGGCGGCAATACGCCCACCGTAGGAGTAAGGCGTTCCAGGATGGTGACGAGCAGAAAGCGGCGGGGAACAGGGTAATTTCGCCGTCCGAGGTGATGGCGTCCTGCGCCGGGGCGAGACGCCGGCGCGACGACCGCCGAGCGGGCCCGGGCTGGAGAAGACGCCGTCGAGTCACCAAATGTTCATTCTGTCTTACCCGCACGCGCGCAGGTCAGGGCCATTGTTACGCGTAACATTGAGGACAGTGACTGATACCAGGAACTGTGCGCAGTGCGGCGCCTCGTTCGCCCCACGGCGTGAGCATGCGCGTTTCTGCTCCGCTCGCTGCCGGGTGGCGTGGAACCGGCTGAACGCCAGCGAGTCCCCGGACGAGGGGGGCACGCTCAACTGGACCATCACCGCCATGCGGGACACCATCGACCGGCTGCTGCGGGCCAGGAGCCTGGACCAGCCGCAGGCGTTCGCAGTGGTCAGCGAGGCCGTGTGGTGGGTCACGATGGTCGACGGCACGCTGGTGCGCTACCACCCCGATGCCTACGACGGGGTCCTGGCGGGCCACGACGCGGCGGGACGCCTGGAGATCGAGGGAACGTTCGGGGGCCTGCGGTTCGTGCGGAACCAGATGGGCTACTACCTGGATCAGGCCGACTTCGTTCAGCCCGTCGGTCCGAGCGCTGGCGCCATCGCGACCTGGACCTGGCGATCGCTGCCCGAGCCCGGGCTGGACGCGCTTCCGGCCCGCGGGCAGGAATGGGAGATGACGCGTTACCGGGAATACCAGGCCTGGCTGGCGGGCCAGCCCATCGGCGAGACATTCAGGCACGCCGCGGCCTTCCTGCGCCTGGCCTCGGAAAGCTGCCTCACCCGCGGCTAGCAACGGTCCGCCCGGGTGTACTTCCGCCCACACCTAGCCGCCCGGCGGGGCAAGCCGGGTCAGGATCAGCTCGGCGGCGACGATGACCAGCGCGAGGACGGTCATCGCCGGGCCCAGGATGGCCAGGCTGGTCACTCCGATCAGCAGGCCGATGACCGCCGAGATGCCCGCTCCCCCGGCGGCGGCCGCGCCGACCTGCCAGGAGATGACGTTGTGAGCTCGCTGCTCGCCGAGGCGGCCCGGAGTGAGTGAGATCAGGGCCGGGAAGACGCCGGCCAGCGCGCCACCGAGCACGACGAACCCCGCCACCGCCACCGCCACGTTTGGCTGCCACCAGACAGCGGCCGCGGCGAGTACGGCCAGGGCGTTGCCCCAGCGGACCACGACCTGCGGCCGTATCGGGCGAGGCAACACGGCCAGGCCGATCCGGACGGCGGTCAGCGCGCCCCAGTAGCCGAACGCGGCCAGGCCGGTCGCGCCCGCCGACAGGTTCAGGTGGCCACGGCAATAACTCGCCTCCCACTGCCCCGCGCCGACTTCCAGGCCGGAATAGAGGAAGAAGACGCTCATGCCCGCGACCACCACACCGTTGTAGTGGCGCCGGGGCCACGTGGCGGCCGGGTGCGGCTTGCTCGCGGCGTCCTGCGCCGCCTCGGTTTCCCCGGATTGAACGCGGTCACGCTGCCGGTGCCGCAGCCACAGGACGGCCAGGACCAGGTCGAGGGTGAGCTGGATCAGGTAGGCCGGCCGCCACGAGCCGGTGAGGATGGCGGCGGTGACGACCAACGGGCCGATCGCGGTGCCGACACCGTAGGCGCCGTGCAGCAGGTTCAGCAGCCGCCGCCGGCCGGTCAGGGCCACCGCGGTGTTCAGCCCGGCGTCCATCATGCCGGCCGCCATGCCCGTCAGCGCGGCCACGGCGAGTACCAGCCACAGCCCGGGGGCCAGCGCGAACCCGGCGTAGCCCAGCGCCGCGACCAAGCCGGCCACGGCGAGCAGGGCAGGCACGCCCAGGCGCCGCATCAGCGGGCTGACGAACGCGGTGACCAGCACGGACCCGGCCGTGGCGAGGAGCAGGATCAGGCCGAGGTCACCGACCGGCGCGCCGAAGGTGGCGCGCATCGACGGCCACGCGGTGCCGAGCATGCCATCGGGGAGCCCGAGGACGACGAAGCTGCCGAGGCTGAGCAGATCGGAACTCCGGCTCGCCGGGGCCGGCCGATGCTGCTCACCCATTGGTCCAGGTATACGCAACGACCGGCGGACCGCGTTAATCGAGAGCAGCTGGTGCCCCTTCACCTGGGGGGACGTTCGGTCCACAATGATGTGATCCGGGATATCGTCCCCCGGCGCTCGACGGGAGGAGACGAGCCATGGCGATGCCGAGCACAGATGTCGACGAACTGGCCAAGTTCGGCTACAAGCAGGAACTCGACCGGTCGCTGGGCCTGTTCTCCTCGTTCGCCGCGGGGTTCAGCTACATCTCGATCATGACCGGGGTGTTCGAGCTGTTCTTCTTCGGCTTCCTTTCTGGCGGCCCGGCGTTCATCTGGACCTGGCCCGCCGTGTTCGTCGGCCAGTTCCTGGTGGCGCTGTGCTTCGCCGAACTCGCCGGGCAGTTCCCGCTGGCGGGCTCGGTCTACCAGTGGTCCAAGCAGATCGCCAAGCCGTTCACCGCCTTCTTCGGCGGCTGGATCCTGACCGTGGGCTCGATCGTCACGCTGGCCGCGGTGGCGGTCGCCTACCAGGTCGTCGCGCCGCAGATCTCGGCGGCGTTCGAGATCATCGGCACCAGGGCCGACATCGGCCAGGTGGCCACGCCGGGCGGCGCCAAGAACGCGCTGCTACTGGCCGCGGTTCTCGTGGTGTTCACCACCATCATCAACATGGTCGGGGTCAAGGTCATGGCCCGGATCAACAACTTCGGCGTCGCCGCGGAACTGATCGGCGTCACGCTGCTGATCATCCTGCTGGCCGCGCACATCCGCCGTGGCCCGGGCGTCATCTTCGACACCTTCAACCTCGGCCGGGGCTATCCGTTCGGCTACTTCGGCGCCTTCCTGGTGGCCGGGCTGATGAGCGCGTACGTGATGTACGGGTTCGACACGGCCGGGTCGCTGGCCGAGGAGACCCTCGACCCGCGGAAGAACGCCCCGCCCGCGATCCTCCGCGCGCTGGCCGCGGCCGGGCTGGCGGGCTTCCTGGTCATCTTGTTCGGCGAGATG
>JBAUAY010000725.1:0-5932 GCA_049676235.1 Streptosporangiaceae bacterium | reverse complement strand
TTTCCTTGGCCAGCACGCCGCGAGCGGCGAGCCGCTCGCACACCTCGCGCCCGGGCAGCGACGTGAACTCCAGGCCGGCCCACAGCCCGCGGCCGCGCACCGCGCTCACCGCCGAACGCGGCAGCGCGGACAGCCGCGTGTGCATCCGCTCCCCGAGTACGGCCGCCCGCGCCTGGTACTCGCCGGTGCTCAGCATCGCGACGACTTCCCGGGCGACGGCGCAGGCCAGCGGGTTGCCGCCGAACGTGGACCCGTGCTGCCCCGGCTGCAGCACGCCGAGCACCGGCCACGTCGACACCATCGCGGAGACCGGCACGATGCCGCCGCCGAGGGCCTTGCCGAGCAGGTAGGCGTCGGGCACCACGCCCTCCGCCGCGCAGGCGAACGTGAAGCCGGTGCGGCCCAGGCCGGACTGGATCTCATCCGCGATCATCAAGATGTCGTGCGCGGTGCACAGGTCCCTGATCCCGGCGAGGAAGCCGGGCGGCGGCACGACCACCCCGGCCTCACCCTGGATGGGCTCGACGAGCACGGCGACCACGCGCTCGCCGAGTTCGCCGACGGCCGCGGTCAGCGCATCCAGGTCGCCGTAGGGCACGACGCGGAAACCCGGGGTGTACGGACCGAAGTCGTCCCGCGCGTCGTGATCGGTGGAGAAGCTGATGATCGTGGTCGTGCGGCCATGGAAGTTCCCGGCGAACGCGATGATCACCGCCTGGTCGGCGGGGACCCCCTTGACCGTGTATCCCCACTTGCGCGCGACCTTGATGGCGGTCTCCACCGCCTCCGCGCCGGTGTTCATCGGCAGCACCACTTCCATGCCGGCCAGGTCGGCCAGCTCGGCGCAGAACGGCCCGAACTGGTCATGCTCGAACGCGCGGCTGACCAGCGTGAGGTGCTCGAGCTGCCGCTGCGCCGCCGCGATCAGCCGTCGGTGCCGGTGACCGAAATTCAGTGCGGAATAGGCGGCGAGCATGTCGAGGTAGCGGCGGCCCTCCACGTCGGTCACCCACGCGCCCTCGGCCTCGGCGGCGACGACCGGCAGCGGATGGTAGTTGTGTGCGCCGTACTCGTCGCTGAGCTTGAGTAGGCCGGTCATGGTCTCGGTCATCGTGTTCCCCTCTCGCCGGGCCAGGCTGGGTTCAGCGCAGCTCGAGCGTGCAGCACTTGGGTCCGCCGCCGCTCTTGAGCAGTTCGGACATATCGACGCCCACCGGTTCGAAACCGCGCTCGCTGAGCTGGGCGGCCAGGCCGCTCGCCTGGACCGGCAGGACGACGTGCAGGCCGTCGCTGACCGCGTTCAGGCCGAGCACTTCGGCGTCCTCGTCCTTGGCCTCGATCAGCTCGGTGAACTGCTCGGCGAGGGCCGCCCGCCCGGCGTCGTCGAATGCGGCCGGGTAGTACATGACGGTGTCCGCGTCGAGCACGCACAGCGCGGTGTCCAGGTGGTAAAAGCGCGGATCGACCAGGCGGAGGCTCACCACCGGCAGCCCGAACAGGTCCGCCAGTTCGTCGGCTACGGCTTGGTCGCTGCGGAAACCGTACCCCGCAAGCAGCGTGCTCCCGGCCAACAGGATGTCGCCCTCGCCCTCGTTGACATGCTCGGGCGTCCGCACCTCGGTATAGCCGCTTGCCCAGAACCAGTCCATGTACGCCTCGGCTTCCCTGACCCGCTGCGGGTAGCAGAACCGCGCGCCGAGCACCTTCCCGCCGATCACGGTGGCGCCGTTGGCGGCGAACACCATGTCGGGCAGCCCGGCCGCCGGCTCGATCGTCCGCACGTCGTGACCGAGGTCGAGGTAAAGCTGGCGGAGCCGGGCCCACTGCCGCATGGCCTTGGCGGCGTCGGTCGGCTTCTCCGGTTCCATCCACGGGTTAATGGCGTAGGTGACGGCGAAATACTCCGGTGGGCACATCAGGTATCCGCGTGCTGAAGCCTGCCGCCGACGCGGGCTGTCTGCGCGGTTCCCCCTGGTGATCATGAGGGCTCCCTAGTGATCATGAGGCAAGGGTAGGGGTTAGCCGAACCGGACAACATGTGCTGGTCATGCGTGTCAGCGAAGAATCATTGCGTAATTGCGGGCTAAAACGGCGATTTATTGTCCGTGGGTCCAGCCGGGGGTTTTCCGGGGTTCACGGCTTCCTGGCTACTCCGCAGTAGGCAGCCGCCTCGTCGTCCGGAACGCCGCCCACCCGGCGTCCGCCCATGCTGGGCCCCTCTGCGCCGTACCCGTCCGGTCGCCAGTGCGAACACGGCACCACGCCCGGCTCGACCAAGTCCAGCCCGTCGAAGAAGCTGGCCAGCTCGTCCGGCTGGCGCAGCAGGTACGGCGCGGGCGCGCTCGCACCGTACCGCGGCCGCGCGCTCTCGTCGTACCGCCGCTGCGCGCTGCTGACGGCCGGGTTCGCGGCCATCCCGTCGGCGATCACGAGATAGCTGCCCGCGGGCAGCGCGTCCATCAGCTGGCTGGTGATGGAGCGCGCCGCGCCGTGGTCCTCGAGGTGGCCGAGAATGCCCAGCATGATCAGCGCGACCGGCCACGACGTGTCGAGGGTGCTGGTCGCGCCGGCTAGCACCGCGGCCACGTCGCGCAGGTCGGCGTCGGTATAGGAGACCGCCCCGGCCGGCGCGCGCGCCAGCATCGGGCTGCCGAGCAGAGCCTTGGCGTGCATGATGACCACCGGGTCGTTGTCGGCGTAGACGATCCCGGTGTCCGGCGCGACGCGCTGCGCGATCTCGTGGGTGTTCCCCCCGGCGGGCAGGCCGGCGCCGACGTCGAGGAACTGCCGGATCCGGGCCGGGCCGGCCAGGAAGCGCACCGCGCGGACCAAGAAGGCGCGCTCGGCCCGCGCGGTCTGCGCGAGGTGCGGGAACTCCCGGCTGATCTCCTCGCCCGCGGCCTGGTCAGCGGCGAAGAAGTCCCGGCCGCCGAGCCAGTAATTCCACACCCGGGCCGGATGCGGCATGCTCACGTCGAGTCCGGCCGGGGGCGGGCCCCACGGCTCAGCGGAATCATCGCCGGGGCGGCCTGTGCGCGGGTCGGCCGGCTGCGGACCCCGGCTCTCCCGGCCATCGTGGCCGGCCGCGCCGGTCTGCACACCGCCGCCAGGGACGGCGGCCTCGGTCTTTCCTGCGGAAGCGCGCCTGCGGAACATCTATCAAATCTTGCCCGACCGCGGCGAGTGCGTGATGCCGTTTCCGGTCCTGATGCTCAACGTTCTCCGGCTCAGGGACGACGCGCGGCCAGCCGCTCCGCGGCGGCGGCGATCCGCTCGTCGGTGGCGGTCAGCGCCACCCGGACGTGCCGACTCCCCGCGGGTCCGTAGAGCTCGCCGGGGGCGACCAGGATGCCAGCCTCGGCGGCCAGCCATTCGGCCGCCGACCAGCAGTCGTGCGCCGGGTGCGTGGCCCACAGGTACAGTCCGGCCTCGGAGTGGTCGATGGTCCAGCCGGCCTCCACGAAGGCTGCCCGTAGCAGCGCCCGCCGGTCGGCGTACCGCTGCCGCTGCTGCCAGGCGTGCGCGTCGTCGTCAAGCGCGGCCGTCATCGCAGCCTGCACCGGGTCCGGCATGATCATCCCGGCTTGCTTGGAGACCGCCAGCAGGTCCGCGACCAGCGCCGGGTCGCCGGTTACGAACCCGGCCCGGTAACCGGCCAGGTTGGACCGTTTGGACAGCGAATGAACGGCCAGTACGCCGTCCCGCGACGAGCCGCACACGTCAGGGTGCAGCACCGAGACGGGCGAGACTTCCCAGCCCAGCGAGATGTAGCACTCGTCGGATGCCACTACCGCCCCGCGCTCCCTGGCCCATTCCACCACCTTGCGCAGGTGCCCGACGGGCAGCACCCGCCCGGTGGGGTTGGACGGCGAGTTCACCCAGACGAGTTTGACCCGGGCCGGGCCGGCGGCCAGCAGGCTGTCCGACGCCACCGCCGTAGCCCCGGCGAGCCGCACGCCTATGTCGTAGGTGGGGTACGCCAGTTCGGGGTGGAGCACCACGTCGCCCGGCCCGAGCCCGAGCATGACCGGAAGCCACGCGATGAACTCCTTGGTGCCGATAACGGGCAGCACGTCATCCGGCGGGACGCGGACACCGTGCGCGCGCGCCAGCCACCCGGCGGCCGCGGCGCGCAACTTCGGCGTTCCCCACGTCGCCGGGTACCCGGGCGCGTTCGACGCCTCGGTCAGGGCATCGCGGATCAGGTCGGGTACCGGATCGACGGGCGTCCCCATGGACAGGTCCACGGGGCCATCCGGATGGAGCCCGGCTTTCTCTCGCAGCGGCGCGATCCGGTCCCAGGTGTAAGCGGGAAGCCGGCCTGCGAGCGTCATTCCTCCACGGCTTGCGGCGGCAGCGCCGCCACCACCGGGTGGTCCTTGCCGATCTTGCCGGTCTTCGAGGCGCCGCCCGGGGAGCCGAGGTCTTCGAAGTAGTCGACGTTGACCTTGTAGTACTCCTTCCACTGGTCGGGGACATCGTCCTCGTAGTAGATCGCCTCGACCGGACAGACGGGCTCGCATGCACCGCAGTCCACGCACTCGTCGGGGTGGATATAGAGCATGCGCTCGCCCTCGTAGATGCAGTCAACGGGGCATTCCTCGATGCATGCTCTGTCAAGCACATCAACGCAGGGCTGCGCGATGATGTAGGTCACGGGTGAACTCCTGTCGTCTTCTTGGTCCCTGCTGCTATCACAGTATGGCGGCTTTCGGCTGGCGTCGCCTCAGCCTGCGACAATACTGCCGCGCGGGGAAGCGTTCGGCCCGGGATCAGGCTGCCAGCCCATACTCCCATCAGCAGCTTTCCACTGATAGCCGGCATACCGTACTTCGCTGAGGCCGTAGGCCTGCGCGTGCGCTACCAGCCAGCTGGCCACCGTCCAGGCCGCGCTCCGCTGGACATGCAGCACCGCGTCGCTTGCTTTGTTCTTCTGAGCCGAACGATCCGTAGTGATCCGGATCACCACGGCTTTCCCCCCCGGTGGCCCGAACGTCTGTGCCATCTGCCGCACCGCGCCCGCCAGGTCACTCGACCCGGCCGGGGCGTACCAGCAGGACACGCCGTGCGGCGGCTGGCCGGTGAAGTATCCGGACAGCTGCCCGGCCATCCAGGCCCACTGCTCGTAAGCGGCTCCATCCGCGCTGTGCTGGACGTCCTGTGCGGCCTGGTAGATGGGCAGCTTGGTGTAGCCGGGCACCTGGGTGAGGGCGGCGAAGAACTTGGTCGTGGCGTAGACGGGGTCCTCGAGTTTGGCGGCCGGGCCCCAGCCTTGCGAGGGGCGCTGCTGGAAGATCCCGACCGAGTCGCGGTCGCCGTAGTCCAGGTCTTGCAGCTTTGATTCCTGCAGCGCGGTGGCCAGAGCGATGGTGACAGCCTGTCTCGGCAGCCGGTGCCGGGCCGCGACGCCCGCGATGGTGGCCGCGATGGCCGCCTGGCCGGTGTCGAGCGTGATGGCCTGCTCGCCGGTGCCCGCCTGGCAGCCGGGCGGAGGGGCAGGGGTGACGTTACGGAAGCTGTGGTAGATGGCGTAGCCGGCTACGGCCAGCACCAGCACGAGCGCGGTTCCGACGACGGCTCTGCCCCGGAGGGTCAGCACACCATCAGACCGTACCGCTCAGACCGTACCGCTAAGCTCGCGCACCATGAGCGAGGAAGTGCTAGCCGGGGGGGCGACCCCCCAAGACCCCCCCGAACATCGGTCTCCCCTAGCGGAAGTCATCGATGAGTTGTGGGAGCGGCGGGCCGAGCTGTCGCCGGCCGACGCGCAGGCGCGCGCGGCCGTGGTCGCCGCGGTGGACGCGGTCGACGCCGGGCAAGCCAGGGTGGCGTACGTCGATCCCGCGACCGACGAGGTGGTGGTGGACGAGCGGGCCAAGCGGGCCATCCTGCTGGCCTTCCGGGTGCTGCCGATGGCCAGGTCCCAGGTGGG
>JBAUAY010000724.1:0-4171 GCA_049676235.1 Streptosporangiaceae bacterium | reverse complement strand
TGCCGCGCGCCAGGGTGAGGACCAGCGGATCGCGGCCCTGAAGCTCGCTGAGCGTGCGCATCGTGCCGGTGTGATCCGGCAGAGCGTAATCAGGGAAGATGCCGCCAGGTCTGATGTCAGGACGCATCAGATGACTACCTCTCACAGCCTCGACTGCCCAACCTGCATGGTGCCACTGTCAACTGCCGTCACAACATTCCTGTCGTACCCAGAAGCACCAGGTCGACACCCACCCAGTCGACATTCTCGGCCAGTACCGACCCGAAGACGCCCTCATCTGGTTGGAGGGTGCCCAGTCAGCCTGAAAACCGTCTGCCAGAGAGCTAATGATCGCTAGATGCGAGACTAGGTTCAGAGCTGTGGCACGGTAGGTCGTGACAGCGAGGCGGAGCCGTCCGAAGCGGCTGTACCCGAGGACGATGCGGGCGCGCGGTGGTTGCGGGCGCGCGCGGTGATTGCGGCACCGGTCAGGAGATCGCGGCCTTCACTAGCTCGGCGACCTTCTTCTCCACCGTGGGGCTCCACTTCAAAAGCGCGTACGACACCGGCCACACATCGCCGTCGTCGAGGTTCGCCACGTCCTGGAAGCCGAGGGTCGAGTAGCGATAGCTGAACTTGCCCGCGTTCTGGAAGAAGACGACGACCTTGCCGTCCGCGTTCGCGTAAGCGGGCATCCCGTACCAGGTCTTCGGCGACAACTCGGGGGCGGTCGCGGTCACCGTCACATGCACGCGCTCGGCTAGCGCGCGATCCTCCGGTGCCATCTCCGCGATGCTGTCGAGGACCGCCTGCAGGCCGTCGGCCCTCTTGGCGCCCTTCTTGCCCTCGGCGCGCAACTCGGCGGCGCGCATTTTCATCGCGGCACGCTCCTCGGCGCTGAAGCCGCCGGACTCTGTCTTGGCACTCTTCGCGGGCATTTTCGGGCTTCCTTTCTTGACGCTCAGGGGGCTCGGTTTCAGGCCGGGCCTTTCACCGAAAGGCTAGGCCCGGCCACACCTTGGCGCTTCTCGATTCCTGCCCGGATCGGAGCCTAGCCGAGGCGCTCGAGTGGCAGCCCTCCACCGACCTGACATCCGGTCCGGGCTGCGCAGCGTCATCAGCGGTGTGCCGACCTGGTTCCAGTGCGCCACCGCTTCTTCCGAGGCCGCCCCGTTGACGGCGCTGGTGGAGTGGTTGACGGCGAGGAAGCCGCCCGGCACCAGCGCCGCCACCAACTGCCTGACGATCTCCTGCGCCTGGTCAGTGCGGGGGATGTGGTGCAAGACGCCCAGCCGTGCGCGTTTCCCATTCGGGCTTGATGATGGCGTACTCGACCTCGCCGTGCTCGGCGCCTTCGACGACGTCGGCTCCCTCGTACGGGGTGGCGCGCACCAGGGTCAGGCCGCACTTCTCCATGACGCGCCGGGACGCGGTATTGCCCGTCATCGTGTGCCCGAACACCCGCTCGACGCCCAGGTCGGTGAATCCCATGCTGATCAAGGCACGCGACCCCTCGGTCGCGTAGCCCTGGTTCCACGCGGACCGGCGCAGCCGGTAGCCCAGGTCGACGTTGGTGATATCGGTGCCGGGGCCGGCACGGAAGTGGAACCAGCCCAGGAACTCCCCGGTGGCGGCGGACTCGGCCGCCCAGGTGCCGAGCCTGTCGAACCGGTCGTAGACGGCCAGATGGAAGGGGACGATCTGAGCCCGGATCTCCTCGCGGGGTGTCGGCCTGCCGCCGGTGAGGTAGCGCATTACCTCCGGGTCACTGTTCAGGTCGAACAGGTTGTCTACGTCGTCCTCGGTGAACTGGCGCAGGGCCAGACGCGGCGTTTCCAGGATGATGTGTATATCTGTCACGAACCACGAGTATGCAGGCAGCAAAGCCATTACGGAAGGAAGGAATTAAAAGAGAAAGGTCACACCTGCAACGGGGAACAAATCAGAATTGGCAGACCGTTATCCAATACGGAAAGCCATGACGGCACGTTCTTTGCCGGTGCGAATGCTCAATATATCACGTTCAGGGCAGGCGCAGGTAATGAATAGCACTATGGCAGCGTGCCGTGAGCGGCACAGACTCCGCCGGTCAGCAACGGTACGCGCGTGCTCGGCCTTGAAGGGGCGGAGGTCGCCTCGGTCCGCCTCGCTGACCACGGCAAGCCCGATGCTCGCAGTCTGATCGCAAGTTCCCGGCAATAACGTCCGGGCCCGGACTCGATCCTGCCTATCCGACAGGTGCGCGCCTCGGCGGATACTCATTGGTCGGCCGTCTTGATGGTTCGAACAACGGCTGGGACTTCCCGGAGATAGAGCCGGAATCCTAGCCCTCTCCTCCGGCTCACAGTCCGAACGCTTCCGTCACTCGCTTAGCCAGATCATCCTCGGTCATCGCGATGTCGACCTCGATGACGCGCAGTTCGAGACGCTCCGTTTCCTCGTGGAGGCGCGGATGAAGGCCGGGGAGCGTGCCCGTTGTGGGCCCGATCGGACGGTGCCGATGTGCGGTCATCCCGGGCGGAAGTTGCCAACCACCACTGAGCTGGACATTCCCAGGTGGTGACCGCACCCAAGACGATCCTCTAATCACCCAATCGGGCCCAAGAGCCGGAAAGCTCAAGTCAGCGCTGCGCCCTCCTCGCTGGGGGACCCGCGGCTTCGATACCGCATCCGGAATAGACCGTAGGCGATTGGCCCGGCAAATAGCGGCACCCAGTATGAGGCGAGCCGGTAGGTGAGCGTGGCCAGGAGGGCCTGGCTGGAGTTGACCTCGGCCAGCACCAGGAGCCCGGTCAGGCTTGCTTCCACGAGCCCTAGGCCGCCAGGGGTGGCCGGGATCATTCCGACAACACCGGCAACCGCGTAGGCCACCAGGATTAGCGAGGGGCGCGGATGGCTTCCGGTGGCTCGCAGCGCTGCCAGCAGGCAGAGGTAGTCGAACGCCAGACGACCAGCGGAGAGCAGCAGCGCCTGCCACCACTGCCTGCCCAGCACCGTCCGGATCTCGTTGCGCTGAGCCAGGAGGGTTTCGTCCAATCCTTCCAGCGGTGGCCTTTTCCGCAAGACCCAGTTCCTGACCCGTTGCGCCGCCCGGCCAGCCCAGCGGAGCGGCGCGTCATAGGCAAGGATGACCGCGCCGAGCGCGGCGAAGATCACGAACCCCACTGCCCCGAGGACGGCCGCGTTGACCAGGCCCCGGTTGGTGGGTGCGCCCACCAGGATGACCGGGAGAGCGAAGACCGGCAGGGCCAGCAGGCCCCCCACGCCGAGGAGGGAGAACGCCGCCAGCCCGCCCACGGTCGAGTCCGTGTCGCTCCCGCTGGTCGCCAGCATCCGGAACTGGACGGCTGCGCCCACCGCCGCGCCGCCCGGCATAATCAGCGTGATCGCATTGCCGGCCAACTGGGATGTGACGACCGGGAACCACGCCTTGGTCCGCAGCGCCAGCCGCTGTAGCGCGAACGTGCAGGTGAAATGGGCGAGTTCGGCCGCGACCGCTAGGGCGAACCACCTGGGGTCCAGGGTCGAGAGACGCGGCCAAGACGCGAACACCTCGGTGATCGCCGGAAATACAAGGTAGATGGACACCCCGGCGATGAGGACCACCACGGCGCGCTTGGCCACCGTCTTCCACGCCAGCGGATGCGACTTCTCAGTCTCGATCCTGACGGCAAGGGACGGCTTGCCCGAGGTCACGGTCGGATCGCTCACAGCCTCGGCCCTGCGCCTTGGTCCGCCGCAGTGGTAAGGGCGGCCATGGCAACTCCCAGCGACGTTCGGCGGCAATGGCTCAGCTCGCAGGAGGACAGCACGTGGCACCTCCCCAAGCATCATGGTGATATTCCGACGACCCTACCGGGCCACCCCGTAAGGGTGATACCGGCACGGTGCTGAAACACGTAGCGCCCACAGGGGCTTGCCCTAGATGGGGTAGCGGGTGGGTTCGGTGAGGTACTGGCGTCCGGAGGGGGTCGTCCACTGGAAGGTGCCGTCGGGGAGCTGGTCGACGTTCCACCGGGGGTGCTGCTTGAGCCGGTGGTCGTGGCGGCATTTTGGTCCGCCGTTGATGTTGGTGGTTAATTCCGTTCGTGATGTGGCGAGGCTGAGCCGGGCCAGGTGGCTGGTTCTTCCGCGGTTCAGGGGGGTGTCGTTCCAGTAGGCGTCCAGGCGGCAGAGGTTGAGTGCCACGGCT
>JBAUAY010000723.1:0-4939 GCA_049676235.1 Streptosporangiaceae bacterium | reverse complement strand
CGCCCGGCTCGCCCCGAGCCCGCCGTACGGGCTCGCGGTATCCAGGCCGGCCAGCGAGATCACGAAGCTGGCCAGCGTGAGCACGAACGCGCCGCCGATCAGATCGGCCAGGAACGCCAGCGGCAGCGGCTCGCTGGTGATCACCGGGACGATCACCGACACGGTCAGGTAGCAGGCGAAGGCGACGAACGGCGCACCGCGGAACACCCACGAGGCCTGGTCGCTGACCGCGCTGCCCTTGCGGAGCAGCTTGGCCAGGTCCCGGTACGGCTGCAGCACGCTCGGACCGCGCTTAGACGCGACCACAGCCTCGGCGCGGGCCAGCACCCCGGCATACAGCGGAGCAAGCGTGAGTACCACCAGGCTCTGCAGCACCTGAATGAGCTCAGGGACCACGCGCACCTCCCCTGCCTACCCGACGTCAGAACGTCCTTGCAGGTAGAGGCCATCAGCCGACCAGTGTTACCTGGTCCGGCGGTACGCGAGCCTCATCGCGTGGTCAACCTCACCATACATGGCGGGGTCGCTCCCGTCACGCCCCGAGCCGGCGCGTTGTTCTCCGGGGTTCGCCTCTCCCGTTAGATCTATCTGCCGAGCAGCAGGAGCGGAAGGCCGCTCTTCTTGGCTACTGTCTCCGGGACGTGACCTAGCCGCGGGTGCAGCACGCCCCCGTTCCCGTGGCGGCCGAGAACCAGCAGGTCGAACACGTGCGTGTCCGCGTATTCGCAGAGCTCCCTGGCCGCATCGGCGCCCTCCGCGAACGCCAGGGTCACCCGGGTCCGGCTGGCACCCGGCAGTGTGTCCCTGGCCTTTACAAACGCTTCTTCGGCTTGATGCCGGTGCCTGGCTATCTCGACAGCCTGTTCTTCTTCGCTGCCTTCCCCGCGGGGGACCGGTCGCAAGACCGCGAGCGCCACCACGCGTCCCCCCTCGTCGTCGGCGATCGCGGTGGCGGCCGCCAGAGCGGCGGCGGCCCCCGGGGAAGAATCCCAGCCGACCAGCACCCGACGGAACCGGCGGGCGCTCATCGCGGACATTCCATCGCATGGCGGGTCAGGGCAATCATGCCGGCCTCCTCTCCTGCCGCCGCCAGACAGGGACAGAGGCCATCAGCGGGACAACCCGCGGTTCCCGGGCCCGGGAACGGTCCCAGGGCCAGCGCTGCGGCGAGCCTCATCGCCAGTCGCCATTGTGGACCGTGCCGCCCTCGGCCACAAGGCCCTGCCGCGTGCTGACGGCTGGCGGTCCGGGTCAAGCCGGAAGCGGCCAGAGCGCTGCCTGATCCCGCCGGGGAAGATCCGCACGATCCAGCCGCCCAGGGCCGGCTTGAACAGGGCCGCCGCGGCCACGCCTCTAGCTCGCAGGTCCTCAGCCGCGCGCATCGCCGACAGGCGCGCCCGGGCTCCCACCCCGAAAGGAATGCGCCTCGCCAGGTCCGGCGGCGGAACCGCGGGCCCTCGTGAACGCTTCCTCGATGACCTGCTCGGCTGCGGCGCGGTCCTGCCAGCCGCGGACGTCGGTGCTCTTGCCGGGCTCCAGCTCCTTGTAGATGTCGAAGAAGTGACCGATCTCGTCTTTAAGATGCCCGGGTACGTCGGCGAGATCCCGCGTCGCCGCATACCGCGGGTCCCGCGCGGGCACGGCGAGGATCTTGGCGTCGGGGCCGTGCTCATCGCTCATCCAGAACACGCCCACCGGCCGGGCCCGCACCACGCAGCCGGGAAATGTGGGCTCGTCGAGGATGACCATCGCGTCCAGCGGATCGCCGTCTTCGGCCAGGGTATCGGGGATGAACCCGTAATCCTTCGGGTAGCGGGTCGAGGTGAACAGCATCCGGTCGAGCCGGATCCGGCCGATGGCGTGGTCCATCTCGTACTTGTTCCGCGATCCCTGCGGGATCTCGATGATGACCTGGACTTCCATTGTCCCTCCTCACACTCGCGCGGCCTGATCCGCGGTTCCGAATACCGACTGGTACAGGTCCTGGCCGTAGCTGGTGGGCAGGGGCTCTCCCGGCGGCAGGCGGGCGGAAGGTGCCCCCGCCGTCGGGCCGCCGCTCCGCCCGCAGGAACAGCGTCGCCGGGTCGTGCGCGGCGAGCGCGTCCGCCAGGCCGGCGACGGCCTGCCGGTAGATGCTGGTCGCAGCCAGGAACCAGTGTTCTTTCTGGTACCTGTTGCTGAGCTTGTCCGCCTGGGCCAGGTGCTGGCGCATGTCGCACATGCAATCTGCGAACTCCGCCACCGCCCCGGCTACTGCCTCATCCTCCAGGTCCCGCTGGACCTCGTGGCGGTATTCCACCGCCCGGACGTCACGCAGCGGGGCGCGGAAGAACGGCGTCAGCTCATACTCGTCCCGCCCGGCGGCCACCCCAGCGAAGACCTGATCGAGGTTCAGGTCACCGAACATCGACGGGTCGTCACGTCCGCCCCGGTCCGAGGGGCGGTCGAACGGGATGCTGCCGAACGGCGCTGCAGGATTCACGCCCACCTCCACCAGCACGCAGTGCGGCAGAAGCCATCAGCCACAGTCGGCGGTTACAGGCGAGCTTCATCACCTGTCCCTATGTTACCCGGCCTGATCGGTGGCCTCGGCCGCGCGGTGAACGAATCTGGTGCTTTCACCCGGGCCCGATGCAGCTGGCCCGCCTCGTAGCTGCCATCCGGGGCCGGCTGGGCGGGGCACTCGAGTGGTTCCTGTTGCAGCACAGGGCGCCTCATCTGGTTCCCGGCGGGTCAGGTGGCCCGGCCGCGATCTCACTCGCCAGGGCCTGGACCCGGCTGCTCAGGTCGAGTTCCCCGTCTGGGGTAGCTGCTGCGGCAGCCAGAGTAAGGGCTTTGTCTTCCTCCAGCCAGCCGCCGAGCCGGTAGTAGAGGTCTTCTCCGAAGCTGGTCGGGAGCGGGTCTTTGACGGCGAGCTTGTAGTTCCGGCTCCCGTCGGGCTGGCGTTCGGCTCGCAGGAAGAGGGTGGCGAGTGCCTGCTGGCGGCGGAAACGATCGGCGAAGCCGAACCGGTGGGTGACGAAGAATACCCTTATCTGCGCGTCGAGCAGGGCGCGGACGATCTGGCAGGCGATCTCCGATCCTTCGCGCTCGTTGGTCCCGGCGAAGGACTCGTTAAACAGCACGAGGCAACCCGGCTTGATCTGCCCGGCGATGACGCTCATGCGCCGTAGCTCGTCGTCCAGCCGCCCGCTGGTCATGCCGGTATCCTCTTCCCGGATGAAGTGGGTGAAGATCCCGTGGGTCACGTTCGCCCGGTAGGACTGCGCGGTGACGAACAGCCCGCATTGCATCATGAGCTGGGCCACGCCGACGCTGCGCAGGAACGTGGATTTCCCTCCGGAGTTGGCGCCGGTGATAATGACCAGCGATTTCCCGTCGCCTTGCACGTCGTTGCCGGTGACCCGGCCCGGTGATTCCAGCTCCAGGCAGGTATCGCGCAGGTCGGTGCACGAGAACGTGAGCGACGACGACGGCACCGGGTCGGGGACCGCGACCGGTACCCCCTTGGCCGCGAGCCAGTCCGCGAGGTTGAGGCAGCTGACGTAGAAGCCCAGCTCGGCCCGCAGCATGGTGAAGTAGCTGCCGATGTGATCGGCGGACTGGGCGGCCGCGTTGGCAACCAGGTTGGTGCCCCGGCTGGTCAGGTCTTCCAGGATCTGGGCGCCGGCCTCATCGCGAGGTGAGATGGTGAAGGAGTAGGCAGTGCGCGGCCCGATCCCCAGCCGCTCCGTCCACCGCCGCCGCGCCTGATCGGGGGCCCGCAGCACGAGGCCGGCCCCGCTGTTGTCCCGGTCGAGCTCGGCGCTGATCAGCGCTCCGGCGCGGAATCGAAGCTGCTTGAGGTGGTCGCTGATCTCCTCGAAGTAAGCGTCATCCAGCTCGCGCTGCAAGCTGGCGAACAGCGTTGTCAGCCCTTCGGAGCGGAATGTCCCGGCATGGTGATCGGCGATCTGCCGGAGCTGCCGCAGGCGGGCCACGTAGGCTTCCAGGTGCCTGACCGCGCCGGAGAGGTTGGATGACGCATTCTGGTAGCTGCCGCCGTAACCTCCCCACAGCCCCCGCTTGTCTTGCAGTGCGCCGACCGCGACCGCGTGCATCTGGCGGATGACCTCGGGCCGGGCGAGGCAGTCGGCCAGCACCCGCTGGCGGTAACGAATCGCGTCCGGATCGTCCAGGCTGGCGAGCAGGACCTTCGCGGACACCTCGTACAGGAACTTGTCCCCGGTAGCCATTGCCCGTAGCAGCGTGGCCAGTTCCAGGTCCTGAATCAGGTCCTGATGGCCGGCGGGCAGCCCGGCGGTGAAGTCGAAGTCCCGGCCGGCGTAGAGAAGGTAGGCCTTCATGACAGAAGCCTGTCGTACAGCCGCTCGTAGGTCAGGTCGTATTTCTCAGCCAGGGCCAGCGCGTAGGCCAGGCCGTCGGCAGGCTTCCTGACCACCTTGAAGGTGCGCTCGGCCGGGTTGCCGGGGACGACCGTGCTCATCATGGAGACGACCTGCTCGCCGAGCGAGGCCAGCTCGTCCACGAAGGTGACGCAGACGCACAGGGCGTCCAGCCGCATGACCTTCGTCAGCAGCTTCGTTCCCAGGAAGCGGGCGTCGTGCACGGTGGTGGAGGTGAAGATCTCGTTCAGGATCACGACGCTGTCCGGGGTGGCCGTCCGCAGGATCTCCCCGATCCGGATCAGGTCGTCTTCCAGCTTCCCGCTCATCGCGGCGAGGTCCTCCTCCCGCTCGAAATGGGTGAAGAGGCGGTCGGGCAGGAACAGCCGGGCGGCGCTGCCCGGGACGGGACAGCCGACGGCGGCCAGGTGGTGGAGCTGGCCGAAGGTCCGGGCGAAGGTGGTCTTCCCGCCCTGGTTGGGACCGGTCACCACGACGATGCGCTCGGGGCCGTCCAAGTGGAAGTCGTTGGTGACTACCGGCGTGCGCCGCGA
>JBAUAY010000722.1:0-2053 GCA_049676235.1 Streptosporangiaceae bacterium | reverse complement strand
CGGACCCCCTTGGGGACCTCGTTGGGGACCCTCCTGGCGACCTCGGCGCGCAGATCCGCCTGGTCGCCCGGGGGGATGCGGGCGCCTTCGACGCCGTCTACGAGCAGGTCGCCGCGTCGGTGTTCGGCATGGTCAGGCGGGTGATCCGCGACCCGGCCCAGTCCGAGGAGGTCACCCAGGATGTCCTGCTCGAGATCTGGCGGAACGCGTCCAGATTTGACGCCGAACGAGGCAGCGCGACCGCCTGGGTGATGACGTTGGCGCACCGCCGGGCGGTCGACCGGGTTCGTTCGGTCCAAAAGGAGTCTGAACGCGAGCGGCGTACGGCGGCGGCCGACATCCCCTACGACGAGGTGGCCGAGGCCGTTGAGTCGACCCTAGAGCGCGAGCGGGTCCGGCGCTGCCTGGGCTCGCTCACCGAACTGCAGCGCGAGTCGGTCACCCTGGCCTACTACGGCGGTTACACCTACGGCCAGGTCGCCAGCCTGCTCGGCGTGCCGACCGGCACGATCAAGACCCGGATGCGGGACGCGCTGATCCGGCTGCGGGACTGCCTGGGGGTGGCGGGATGAAGCTACGCGGGTCCAAGACGCACGGCCGGGAGCCGCATACCCTGGCCGGCGCGTACGCGATGGACGCGATCGCCGCGCCCGACCGGGCCAGGTTCGAGCGCCATCTGGCCGGGTGCGAGGAGTGCGCGCAGGAGATCGCCGGCCTGCGCGAGGCCACCGCCCGGCTGGCCGCCGCCGCCGCCGTCCCCCCGCCGTCCGGCCTGAAGGAACGGGTGATGGCCGCCGCGGCCATGACCAGGCAGCAGCCGCCCCCTGACAGCGAGGCCGCCGCCGAGACCGAGGCGCCAGCCCGAATCCCCGCTATCGTGCCCTGGTTCCGCGCCCTGGCCCTGCCGCGCCGGATGGCCGTGGGCGTAGCCGCCGCAGCAACTGTGGCCGTGCTCGCGGTGGCGGTGGTGTTCGGGGTCTCCAACGGAAGCATGCGGGACCAGTTGAACCAGGCTCAGGTCAGCAGCCAGCAGATCGCCGCGGTGCTGACCGCACGGGACGCCACGATGATGACCGGGGCGGTCGCGGGCGGCGGCACGGTCACGATCGTCATGTCCCGCGCCAGGCACGCGCTCGTGTTCACCGCCGCGGACCTGCACGCGCTGCCCGCCTCCCGTGGTTACGAGCTCTGGCTGATCGGCCCGGCCGGGGACCGGCCGGTGACCATGTTCCAGCCGGGTCGGCACGACATGATGGGCCCGGTCCTCGCCTCGGGGCTGAAGGCGGGGGATCACCTCGCCCTCACCGCCGAACCCGCCGGCGGCACCGTCCGGCCCACCGCCCCGATGATGCTGGACGTCGTCCTTTAGCGCCTGTCCATCCCGGACGACCACGTTCGTCGTTGAGATGATGGATGGAGGAGGCAGGCCATGAAGTACATGCTCATTCACTGCATCGACGAGGCGGCCGAGCGCAGCGGCGACCCGGAGCGGCGCGTGCCCGGGGCCCCGGCGATCGAGTCCTGGATCATCCAGATGGAGGGCCGGGGCGTGCTGCTGCACGGCGACCGGCTGAGGTACGTCAGCGACGCCACCACGGTGCGAGTCCGTGACCGTGAGCTGCTAGTCAGCGACGGTCCGTTCGCCGAGACCAAGGAGCAGATCGCCGGGTACGACGTGATCGACTGCGCCGATCTGGACGAGGCCATCGAGGTGGCGTCGAAGCACCCGACGGCCTGGTACGGCACGATCGAGGTCCGACCGATAGCGGGGAACCACTGCGGAGACGCCGTACTCGACTAAGGTCGCGCCTGATCCCGAATCGGCCGGTACCCATGTATCGTGCTGTGTCGGAAGGGGTGAGGCGGGGTTGGGCCGGCTCAAGAGCACGATCTACGCTCGCATGGAGGAAATGAGCTTCCGGTCGGGCGCCGCGGCTTCCGCGGGAGTGCTCGCCGCCGCCGGGGTGGCGATCACGCTGGCGGTCGCGCTCGGCGGCCATAGCGGCGCCGCGCCCAGCGCGTCGCGCCCGGCTGCCGTCGCGCGCTCCACGCC
>JBAUAY010000721.1:0-7918 GCA_049676235.1 Streptosporangiaceae bacterium | reverse complement strand
GGCCGCGGTCGCGCGCACGGTCGCCGCGCTCGTGCTGCGGGGCGACCTCGACGACGCCGAGTACCGCGAGGCGGTTGACCACGTCGGCACGGCCGGGCTGTTCGAGCTGCTCACCCTCGTCGGCTACTACGCCACGCTCGCGCTCCAACTCCGCGTCTTCCGCGTCCCGGCGCCGGACGGGACCGGCCGGCCCGCGGGAGGCCGGCCTCGCGATACTGGCCTCCCGATACCGCCCCCTTGACACCGCGCCCGCCATCGATCGATGATATGCGAAAGCTACTTTCGTAGAATGAGAGTGAGTCACCGCGATGAAGCTGGTCACGTTCGACGCCGGTCGGGTCGGTCGCCTGGAGGGCGACGGCGAGGGTGACGGCCAGGGTGACGGCCGGGGTGTCGGCCGGGGCGACGTCGTGGTCGAGCTTGACTGCGCCTCGACGCGCGAGTGGTTCGCGCGGAGCGGCCAGGTCGGCGAGACGGGGGAGCGCCTCCCGGCCGCGGACGTCCGGCTGCGGGCACCGATCGTGCCGAAGAAGTTCTTCCACACCGCCGGCAACTTCGCTGACCATCACCAGGAGCTGCAAGCCGTCGACTGGTCGCACCCGGTGCACAAGGGGATCGTGTTCTTCCAGAACGTCGACGCGATCGTCGGCCCGAACGACGCCATCGTGTATCCCGAGGGGCTGACGAAGGAACTCGACTACGAGCTTGAGCTCGCGATCATCATCGGCCGCAGCGGCAAGTTCTTCGGGCCCGAAGAGGCCGAGGACTACATCGCCGGATACACGGTCTTCAACGACATCACGGCCCGCGACATCCAGCGCCGGGAGATGCAGTCCGGCGTGTTCTCGTTCTCCAAGGCGATCGACACCTTCTGCCCGATCGGTCCCTGGATCGTGACCAAGGACGAGGTGCCGGACGCCCAGGCGCTGCCGATGGAGCTGCGGGTCAACGGCCAGGTCCGGCAGCGCGGCAACACCGCCCAGATGCTCATCTCCATCCCGCACCTCGTCGCGTACCACTCGGCGCAGGGCTACTCGGCCGGGGACATCCTCACCACCGGGACGATCTCGGGCGTGGCGGCGGTACAGCCCAACCCCTTCGAGTTCTACCTGCAGCCCGGTGACAACATCGAGGCCGAGATCGACGGCGTCGGCGTGCTCCGCAACCACGTCGTGCCCTGGAGCGCCGCGCACAACACCCCGCCGTACTCGAACGACCTCTATTCCTCGACCGGCTGATCCGGGCCGCCAGCGGAAGCCGCCGCAACGCCGAGGAGGAGATCGTCATGACCATCACCGAACCACTGCACGTCCTCATCGCTGGCGGCGGCCTGTCCGGCCTGGCCCTGGCCCAGGGCCTGATCAAGGACGGGCACACCTGCGACGTCTTCGAGCGCGACGCCGACGACAGCCGCAAGATCGGCTACTACCTCCACATGAACGCCGACGGCGGCGAGGCGCTGCGCCGCTGCCTGCCCGACGACCTGTTCGAGCTGTACGCCGAGACCTCACGCCGGACGTACGACCGGCGTGAGTCGGTCGTCCTGGATGACCAGCTCAAGGAGCTGAGCTCACAGCCGCACCTAGGCCCGCCCAACGAGGGTGAACGCCCGCACACCGGTGTCCACCGCCGGACGCTGCGCTCGATTCTCCGGGCCCGGCTGGGTGGCTCATTCCATCCCGGCCACGTCGTCGCCGGGTACTCCGAGACGCCATCCGGCGTGTCGGTGACGCTCGCCGACGGGACCACGGCCCAGGGCGACGTTCTGGTCGGCGCCGACGGCATCCGCTCGGCGGTCCGCCGCCAGCGTCTCCCCGGCACCACGGTCATCGACACCGGCGTCCGCGGGCTGGGCGTCTTCGGCCGTACGCCGCTGACCCCCGAACTGGCCGGGCAACTGCCACGGCACCTGTACGAGGGCGTGATCATCGCCGCGGACCGCAAGGGCTCGCGGCTGCTGATCTCGGTCTACCGGCCCCGGCAGCGGCCAGGCGACGCGGCGGCCGCGATCGCCCCGGACGTGACGCTCGAGCCGGTCGACGACTACGTCATGATCAGCTGCAGCGTGGCGCCGGGGACGGTGATCCCGCCCGCGGCGCAGTGGACGGCCGGCACGCCGGCCATGCTCCGCGATGCGATGCTGGCCGCGATCGAGGGCTGGCATCCCGCCGCGCGAGCCCTGGTCGCGGGCGTCGACCTCGATTCGATCTTCGTGATCCCGTTCGGCTTCCTCGAGCCGGCCCCGCCCTGGGAGCCCTCGCGGGTCACGCTCGTCGGCGACGCCGCCCACGCCATGCTCCCGACGCTCGGCCTGGGCGCGAACCTCGCGCTGCGCGATGCCGCGCACCTGCTCGACCAGCTCTCCGCCGCCGCCCGCGGCGAGGTCGGCCTCGTCCCGGCCATCGGGGCCTACGAGCTTGCGATGCGCGATTACGTCTACCCGTTCATGCGGATGACCATGGACCACGACCGGCAGTTCGGCGGCGGCGCGCTCAAGGGCCGCGGACAGCCCGACGACGCGCCGGCTGTCTGACGGCCGCTGATGCAGCGTCTGCACCACGTCGGCTACTGGGTCGACGATCTGGACTCCGCGCTGACGCGGTGGAACACCGACCTCGGCGTCGGTCCGTTCCAGGTCATCGAGCACGTGCCGTTCGAGGAGTTCGTCCTCATGGTCGACGGCCAAGAGCACGACGACGTCGTGTTCGACCATTCCGCCGCCTTCGCCTCGTGGGGGCCTGTGGTCGTCGAACTCGGCCAGGTCCACGCGATCGATGACCGCCTGGCCGCCGCGTACGGCATAAACCCGGCCGCGAACGGCGCAAACCCAGGCGCGGTCAGCCACGTCTCGTGGGTGGTGCCCGACCTAGAGCAGGAGAGCGCGCGGCTGGACCGGCTGGGATGCCGGCTGATCAACACGGCACGGTCGGGCCCGATCTCCGTCGCCTGGCACCACGGGGGACCGCTGTTCCCTCACCCGATCGAGTTGCACCAGCACAACGACGTCATCACCGGCATGCACGACCGCCTAGCCGCACTGCGCCCTCGCGACGACCGCTGACACCTTGGACGCGAGATAAAACCTGGACCGTTCGGTACAAAGATCTTCCTAGCTAACCAGAGGGAACATGGCACCCACCGCTATCCCGGGCTTCAGCGGCACGGTGATCGGCCCGCACGAGGCCGGTTACGATGCCGCCCGCGCGATCTGGAACGCCATGCACGACCGCCGGCCGACGCTGATCGCCCGGCCGCAATCCGCAAAAGACGTAGCGGCCGCCATCCGCTACGCGCGCGCCGAGGGCCTGCTGATCGCCGTCCGCGGCGGCGGACACTCGATGCCCGGGCACAGCGTCTGCGACGACGGCATCGTGATCGACCTGCGCGCGCTCAACCAGGTCCGGGTCGACCCGCTGGCACGAACGGCCGTGGTCGGCGGCGGGACGCTGCTTGGGGAGGTCGACCGCGCTACCCAGCAGCACGGCCTGGTCCTGCCGGCCGGCGTCGTGAGCCACACCGGCGCGGGCGGCCTCACGCTCGGCGGGGGTGTCGGCCGCCTGATGCGCCGTTTCGGCCTGACCATTGACAGCCTGGAATCCGCGGAGGTCGTCACCGCCGACGGCGAGATCCTGCGTGCGTCAGCGGACGAGCACGCCGAACTGTTCTGGGCGTTGCGTGGCGGTGGCGGCAACTTCGGCATCGTCACCGAGTTCGAGTTCGCGCTGCACGAACTGTCGGAGCTCCTCATCCTGGCCACCTTCCACCCGCTCGCCGACGCGCGCCAGGTGATCGAGCGCGGCCGGCGTGAGATGGCCGACCCCGCGGCGCGCGACGAGCTGCTATGGACGAGCTTCCTGCGGCGCGCCCACGACGTGCCGTGGATGACGCCGGAGTTCGTCGGCCGGCCCGGCATCATGTCGCTGGTCGAGTGGTCGGGTGACCCCGAGGAGGGCCTGGTCGTGCTGAGCAGGATCCGGGACGATCTGCAGCCGGCCGCGAGCGACCTGGCGGTCGTGCCCTTCCTGTTCATGCAGACGATCACCGACGACCTGTTCGCCCATGGCCTGCGCACCTACATCAAGGCCGGCTTCGCCGACGACCTGCCCGATGGGCTCATCGACGTGCTGCTCGAGCGCGCGGCGTCGGTCCGGTCGCCGATCTCCCAGGTGGAGCTGCTGGCGCTGGGCGGCGCCATCGCCCGGGTGGACTCTCATGCGACGGCGTTCCCGTTCCGGCAGGCGCGCTGGCTGATCAACATCCCGGCCACCTGGCGCGACGCCGCCGACGACGAGCACGAGATCGCCTGGGCCCGCGCGACCTATGCCGCCGTCAAGCCGTACCTGAGCGAAGGCAACTACGTCAACTTCATGGGCGACGACGAGGACGACACGGCCGCAGGCGCGTACGGGCGCACGATCGAGCGCCTGGCGCGAATCAAGGCGGTCTACGACCCGGATAACGTCTTCCAGCTCAACCAGAACATCAAGCCCGCAGTGAGCGCCCCGTGAGCGGCACGAGCCGCATCAGCGCCGCGGCCGAGGTCCAGCGTCGCCTCTGGGGCACCGACCCGCGCGCGTGGGCGGACCTGGCTGAGGCGAACAACCAGCCGCTGTTCGAGGCGGTGCTCGACGCCGCAGGGGTTGGCCCGGGCACCCGCGTGCTCGACGTGGGCTGCGGTTCCGGGCTCACGCTGGTCCTGGCCGCCCAGCGCGGCGCGACGCCAAGTGGCCTGGACATCAGCCCAGGCCTGCTGGGCATAGCCCGCGAGCGGCTCCCGGCGGCCGAACTGCGCGAAGGCGACATGGAGTCCTTGCCGCATCGCGACGCCGCGTTCGACGCGGTGATCGGCGTCAACGCGTTCCAGTTCGCCGGCGACCCGCGGCGGGCGCTGCGCGAAGCCGCCCGGGTCACATCTGGCGACGGTCGCGTGGTGGCCAGCCTGTTCGCGGCGCCCGAGCGCTCCCAGGGCACGGTCGTGCACGAGGCCATGAGCGCGCTCATCCCGCCCGAGCAGGCGGACGACCACGCTCCGTACGCCCTGTCGGCGCCGGGCAACCTGGAGGCTGCCCTCGCAGACGCTGGCCTGCGCATAGTTGATAGCGGCGAGGTCGTGTGCTACTGGCGTTACGCCTCGATGGACGATGGCGTCCGCGCCCTACTGTGCTCCGCGGGCGGCGCCCGCGCCATCCAGGCCGCGGGTGAGCGCGCGGTCCGCGACGTCCTGCAGCGCACCCTCACGCAGTTCCAGGACCCGCAGACCAGTGTCGTCACCCTGCGGAACACGTTCCGCTGGGTCGCGGCCCGCCGGTGATCCCGCCGGAGCGGCGACCGTCGCCCGCGGCCCTCAGCCGCCGCTGACCGCGTTAGCGCGCGCGATCGCGGAGTACACGGCCGCGCTCGGCTTAGGCCTGCGGGCGAACGTCTCCCGGTTCACCTCGTGCAGCCCAAGCCGGACGTCGTAGCCGAAGATCCACTCGAAGTTGTCCATCAGCGTCCAGTGCAGGTAGCCGGCGACCGGCACGCCGTCCTCGATCACGTCGAGCAGCCCCGCCAGGGCCGGCTCGATGAACGCCGCCCGGCAGGCGTCGTCACGGTGTGCCATCCCGTGCTCGGTCACCAGCACAGGGACGCCGGCCGCCTCGTGCGCGTAACGGACCGCTCCCGCAAGCGACGCCGGGTAGACGTCCGAACCCATCTGGTTCAGCGTGGCACCACGCGGGGGAGGCACGGGTCCGTCGGCGTCGTACCGGGCGCGCTCGTAGTTCTGGACGCCCACGAAGTCGTCGTCCCGCGCCAGCGCCAGCCACCTGCCGTACACCTCGGCGCGCTTGCGGTCCCGGACCGACGCGTCGTCCCCCACGACCTGGTCGTCGACGATCGCGACGCTGAACCCCACCGGCAGTTCGGGACGCCGGGCCTTGATGGCGGCCCTTGCCGCCCGGTGGCCGGCCGCCATGCCGTCGGCCATGGCATCCATCTCCTCGGGGAGCATGACGTTGGCGACCCGGTAACGAGGCACGCCGGCCTGCTCGCTCGCCGCGAGCAGCGTCGCACGCTCGAGCTCGCGCACCGCGCCGGGAAGTTCCAGCCAGCTCAGCAGCCGGGGGAGGTTTGGCTCGTTGAGCGTCACGGCCCAGGCGATGCCGTCGCCCAATCGCTCGGTGACGACGTCGCAGTAGCGGGCGAACATCGCCGGCGCCCGCGGGTCGAGCCACCCGCCGCGCAGCGCGAACCAGTGCGGCGAGGTCATGTGGTTGTACGTGACCACCGGGGCGATCCCCGCGGCGAGGCAGTGGTCGACGATCGACCGGTAGTGCGCGAGAGCGTCCGCCGAGAACTCGCCCTCAGTCGGCTCGACCCTCGCCCACTCGACCGAGAATCGGTAGGTGTCCAGGCCGAGCGCGGCCACCAGCTCGATGTCCTCCCGCCACAGCTGGTAGCCGTGGCAGGCCTGGCCCGACGGCTCCCGGAAGACCGTCGGCCGCACGTGTTCGAGGAACCACGTGTCGCTCCGCGTGTTGCCGCCCTCGGTCTGATGACCTGAGCAGGCCACTCCCCAGCGGAAGCCGTCCGGGAACGTCCGCACCACCTGGCCTCCTCACTTTCAGGCCAAGCTAGCACCTGCCCATGAAGATCTTCGGGCCGAACGAAGCGGGCGCGAGCAGCCCAGCCGCGATAGCCCGCTCCGGCGGCCGCCGTCGCCGGTGTGCATCTGCCTCCGGTCTGATTTAGAGTTCCCCACGAGGAAAGGGGAGACACTGGTGAGCGCGCAGACGGAGCAGGAGAGCTTCAGCTTCCAGGCGGAAGTGGTCCAGATCCTGGACCTGATGGTCCATTCGCTCTACAGCAACAAGGAGATCTTCCTACGCGAGCTGATCTCGAACGCCTCGGACGCCATCGACCGGCTCCGGCTGGAATTGCTCTCCCAGTCCGAACTCCCCGACGCCGACGGCCCGTTGCAGATCCGGGTCAGCTACGACTCCGGCGCGCGGACGATCACGGTCGCCGACAACGGGATCGGCATGAGCCGCCATGAGGTCATCGAGCACATCGGGACCATCGCCAAGTCCGGAACCCGTGAGTTCCTGCAGGCCCTGACCGGCGATCAGCGCAAGGACGCCTCCCTCATCGGGCAGTTCGGGGTGGGCTTCTACTCCTCGTTCATCGTGGCCGAGCGGGTCACGCTGACCACCCGCCGGGCGGGCCTAGACGCGGCCGAAGGCGTCCGGTGGGAGTCGGACGGCCGGGGCGAGTACACGCTGGAGACCGCCGAGCAGCCGTCCCGGGGCACCACGATCGTGCTGCACCTGCGAGAGGGCGAGGACGACCTGCTGAACGGCTACCGGCTGCGCACGATCATCAAGAAATACTCGGACCACATCAGCCTGCCCATCGTGATGCCCGCGGAGCCCGCCGAGGGTCAGGAGCCGACCGCGGGGGAGACGCCAGAGGAGGCGCCGGTCAATCAGGCTTCGGCGCTGTGGGCCCGGCCCAAGAGCGAGCTCACCGAGCAGGACTACAAGGACTTCTACCGGCACGTGGCCGGCGACTTCACCGACCCACTGGCCTGGGTCCACAGCAAGATCGAGGGGACCTACGAATACACGCTGCTGCTGTTCATCCCGTCCCGCGCGCCCTTCGACCTGTGGATGTCGGCCGGGCGGGGCATCAAGCTGCACATCAGGCGGGTCTTCGTGCTGGAGGATTCCGGCCAGCTGATGCCGCAGTACCTGCGGTTCGTCCGCGGCGTGATCGACTCCAGTGACCTGCCGCTCAACGTCTCCCGCGAACTGCTGCAGGGCAGCCGCGTCGTGGACAACATCCGGTCCAACGCGACCAAGAAGGTGCTGCGGCTGCTGGCCGACACCGCGGAGAAGGAGCCGGAGAAGTACGCCGCGTTCTGGAAGGAGTTCGGCGC
>JBAUAY010000720.1:0-18611 GCA_049676235.1 Streptosporangiaceae bacterium | reverse complement strand
GGGCCCGGCGCAGCCGGTCGATCGCCTTGCGGCGGGCCGTGGTGGCCAGCCAGCCGCCGGGGTTGGGCGGGACGTTCCCGTCCCGCCAGTGCTCGATGGCCTCGACGAACGCGTCCTGCACGGCGTCGGCGGCGAGCCCCACGTCGCCGATCCGCGCGGCCAGCGCGGCGGTGATCCGGGGCGCCTCGGCCCGGTAGACCCGCTCGAGCTGAGCCGTATCCAAGATCTCGCTGGTCCGCGCTGGCCGGCGGCGGTCAGGCGCCGCGGAACCGGGGCGGCCGTTTCCCGGCGAACGCCGCGAGCCCCTCGGCGAAGTCGCCCGAGGCGGCCATCTCCTTCTGGATCTGGGCCTCGAACTCGAGCTGGGCGTCCATGTGCTGGTACAGCCACTGGTTGAGCTGGCGCTTGGTCCCGGCGTACGACTTGGTGGCGCCGGCGGCGAGCCGGTCGAGCAGCCTTGACGTTTGCTCGCCGAACTCCTCATCCGGCCAGACCTGGTTGATCAAGCCCCAGTCCAGCGCCTTGCGGGCCGCTAGCCGCTCCCCCAGCATGGCCAGCTCGGCGGCCCGGGCAAAGCCCACCCGGGACGGCACGAACAGGGACGAGCCGCCGTCAGGCACCAGCCCGATGTTGACGAAGGCGAGTGAGAAGTACGCCGACTCGGCCGCCACTACTAGGTCGCAGGCCAGCGCGAGGGACAGCCCGATCCCGGCCGCGGGGCCGTTGACCGCGGCGATGACCGGCTTGGGCATCCGCCGGATGCCGGTGATCAGCGGGTGGTACCGCTCGGTCAGGACCCGGTACACGTCGACCGTGCCGTCACCGGCCTGCTCGGCGGCCTCCTTCAGGTCCGCGCCGCTGGAAAAGGCACGCCCGGCGCCGGTGACCAGGACCGCCCGGACCCCGGGATCCTCGGTGACCTCCTGGATCGCCGCGAGCAAGTCAAGGGAGAACTGATTGCTCCATGCGTTCATCCGCTCGGGGCGGTTCAGCTCGACTTTTGCCCCCGGACCGCGACGGTATAGGTTGACCGTCTCATACTGGCGGTAAAGCTCATCGTCACTCACGCCGGTCATGCTATCGCGGGGGTTCCGGGGCGTCGTCCCACCCGGGCCAGCACAGCGGGCCAGCGGCGGGCCGGACAAGGGAGAACGCGGCGATGCCAGGCAAGGTCAAGGCCCAGGGCAAGAAGTCGGCCCAGCAGCTCAACGGCGTGCAGAAGCTGCCCAGGCGACTTTACGAGACCGAGCTGTACCGCCTGCAGGGCGAACTGGTGAAGATGCAGGAGTGGGCGCGCGCGGAGGGCGCCAGGATCGTGATCATCTTCGAGGGCCGCGACGCGGCCGGCAAGGGCAGCACGATCAAACGGGTGACCGAGTACCTCAACCCCCGCATCGCCCGGATCGTGGCCCTGCCCGCGCCGACCGAGCGGGAGCGCACGCAGTGGTACTTCCAGCGCTACGTGGAACACCTGCCCGCCGCGGGCGAACTGGCCCTGTTCGACCGCAGCTGGTACAACCGGGCCGGCGTGGAGCACGTCATGGGATTCTGCACGCCGACGGAGTACAGCCGGTTCCTGCACCAGTGCCCGATCTTCGAGCGGCTGCTGGTCGAAGACGGCATCTTGCTGCGCAAGTACTGTTCTCGGTCAGCGACGAGGAGCAGCAGCGCCGGTTCCGGTCCCGGCTCGACGATCCCATGCGCAACTGGAAGCTCTCGCCGATGGACCTGGAGTCGATCACCAGGTGGGAGGACTATTCGCGAGCCAAGGACGAGATGTTCGTGCACACCGACATCCCCGAGGCACCGTGGCACGTCGTGGAGAGCGAAGACAAGCGACGGGCCCGGATCAACACGATCGCCCACCTGCTCAGCACGATCCCCTACCACGCGGAGCGGCCGCCGACGCTGAAGCTGCCGCCGCGGCCGCCCTCGCAGGGATACGTCCGCGTGCCCCGGGACATGCAGGCCTACGTCCCCGACCACGCGGCCGAGCTCCGGCGAGCGGACCAGGATTAGGGCATTCCTGTTCAGCCGGGAATCGGTGCCGGTTCCGCGGTGGTGCCGACCGGAGCCTGCCCCGACAGCGTCCGCATGTTGCCCCTGGGGAGCACCAGTCCGGCGGTGACCGCGGCCACGACGAAGATCAGCGCCGAGTACACGAACGCTGTGGTGTAACTGTGCAGGGCTGCCGCCTGCAGGTTCGCCGGCGTTATCACCCGGCCCGCCAGGTATGCGGTGGCGGCGCCGGCCGCGAGCGTGTTGAGAAGGGCCGTGCCGATCGAGCCGCCGACCTGCTGGGAGGTGTTGAGGGTGGCTGACCCGACCCCGGCGTCGCTGGGCTTGAGCCCCAGGGTGCCGGTGCTGAATGAGGGGGCGAGACTCAGGCCGAACCCGAGGCCGAGCAGCAGCAGGTAGGGCAGCACGTGGCTCGCGTACGAGCTGTGGAGCCCGACTCGATGCAGGAGGTACAACGCGGCGGCGTTCATGAGCAGCCCGATCGGCACGATCACCTTGGGACCGAACCGGGGCAGCAGCACCCGGTTGGACACCTGCGCCATCCCGGCGAGCGCGGCGATCATGGGGAGAAAGGCGATGCCGGTTTTGACTGGGCTGAACTTGAGTATTTCTTGCAGGTAGTAGGTGAGGAACAGGAAGACCCCGAACAACCCCATGCTGGCGAACAGCATGGCCAGCATCGAACCGCCCCTCGTCCTGTTCTGGATGACCCGTGGCGGGAGCAGCGGGTACGGCGCCCGGAGCTCGAGGAAGGCGAAGCCGACCAGCAGGATCACCCCGAAGACCAGGAAACCGATGGTGAAGGGGTTGCTCCAGGAGGTGGTCTCGGCGTGAGAGAAGCCGTAGACCAGGCAGAACAGGCCGCTGGTGACCAGGAGTAGCCCGGGAATGTCCAACGGATCGCGGTCGGCGGCCTTGTCGTTCTTCAGCCAGAGCAGGGCACCGACCGTGGCAACAGCGGCAAAGACCAGGTTGATGTACAGGGTCCAGCGCCACGACGCGTAGGAAGTGAGGATCCCGCCGAGCAGCAGCCCGAGGGCCCCGCCGGCTCCGGCGATGCCGCCGTAAATGGCGAACGCCTTGCCGCGTTCACGGAAGTCGGTGAAGGTGGTGGTGAGCAGGGCCAGGACCGATGGGGCGAGCAGTGCGCCGAAGGCGCCCTGCACGGTTCGGGCGGTAACCAGCATCGGGAAGTTGACCGAGGCTCCGCCGATGGCCGAGGCCCCGGCGAACCCGACCAGCCCGATGATCAGGGTCCGCTTACGCCCGAAGAGGTCGCCGATCCGGCCGCCGAGCAGGAGAAGGCTGCCGAAGGCAAGCGAGTAGGCGGTCACGACCCATTGGCGGTCGGCGTTGGAAAAACCGAGCGCGTGCTGGGCGGTGGGCAGCGCGATGTTGACCACGGTGTTGTCCAGGATGACCATCAGCTGGGCAACGCCAAGCACAGCCAGAATCCACCACCGCATAGCGTGGTTCGCCGCATGGTCGGTGGTCTCAGCCACGTCTGGCGGCGAAGTACCCGGCGAGCTCGTCGATTCCTCCTTGGACTGGGACAATGTGATCTCTCCGCTCGTTCGGGCACGACGCTTACGCATGACGTAACGGCTGCCGGCCGGAAAACGGTGCCACGCGAGCATCCCCGATCTGGTTTGGCCGGTCCCGGGGCTCTATGCGGCCGAAGCAGCCAGGCACCGACCTCGGTAGGCTCAGCTCCGTGCGGCGGGGCTGCTGAGCCGCGCCACCGCGAGTTTGGTCACTGTTATCGCCGGGCAGGCGGCGGTCGTGTGCGCGGGCATGAAACTATTCCGGGGGAAGCAACGCGAGGAGGCGGGACATGGCGATCACACCACTGCCCGAGCGCAAGTCATGGCAGGCGCTCAAGCGGCACCACCAGGAAATCGCCGGCGCTCCCCTGCGCGACCTGTTCGCCAGCGACCCGGGCCGGGGCGAACGGCTGACCGCGGAGGCGGCCGGCCTCTACCTGGACTACTCCAAGAACCGGGTCACCGACGAGACCATGCGGCTGCTCGTCGAGCTCGCCTGGGAATCGCACCTGCCGGAGAAGCGGGTGGCGATGTTCCGCGGCGAGCACATCAACGTCTCGGAAGACCGCCCGGTGCTGCACGTGGCGCTGCGCATGCCGGCCAGCGAGTCCCTGGTGGTGGACGGCACCGACGTGGTGGTGCAGGTGCACGAGGTGCTCGGCCGGATGGCGGACTTCGCCAACCGGGTTAGGTCGGGCGACTGGAAGGGGTACACCGGTAAGCCGATCAGGAACGTCATCAACGTGGGCATCGGCGGATCCGATCTGGGCCCGGTGATGGCGTACGAGGCGCTGCGGCACTACGCCACGCGGGACATCACGTTCCGGTTCGTGTCCAACGTCGACTCCACCGACTTCGCCGAGGCGACCCGCGACCTGGACCCCGAAGAGACCCTGTTCATCATCTCGTCCAAGACGTTCGGCACCCTGGAAACGCTGACCAACGCCACCTCGGCGCGGGACTGGATCGTCGGCGCGCTCGGCTCCGAGGCCGCCGTGGCCAGGCACTTCGTCGCGGTGTCCACCAACGCCGAACGAGTCGCGAAGTTCGGCATCGATACGGCCAACATGTTCGGCTTCTGGGACTGGGTGGGCGGCAGGTACTCGATGGAATCGGCCATCGGCCTGTCCACGATGGTCGCGATCGGGCCTGAGCGGTTCGGCGAGATGTTGGCCGGGTCGCACGAGATGGACGAGCACTTCCGCAGCGCCCCGCTCGAGCAGAACCTGCCCGTGCTCATGGGCCTGCTCGCGGTCTGGTACCGCGACCTCTTCGGCTGCCAGACAGCTGGCGTGATGCCGTACGAGCAGTACCTGAAGCGGTTCCCGGCCTACCTGCAGCAGCTCACCATGGAGTCCAACGGCAAGCACGTCACGCTGACCGGGGAGCGCGTCAGCTACGACACCGGCGCGGTCTACTGGGGCGAGCCGGGCACCAACGGCCAGCACAGCTTCTACCAGCTCATCCACCAGGGCACCACGCTGATCCCGGTCGACCTGATCGGGTTCGGCAAGACGCTGAACCCGATCCGCGACCACCACGACATCCTGTCCTCCAACGTGTTCGCCCAGGCACAGGCGCTGGCCTTCGGTAAGACGGAGGAAGAGGTCAGGGCCGAGGGCACGCCCGAGCACGTGGTGCCGCACCGGGTGATGGAAGGCAACCGGCCGAGCAACGTGCTGCTCGCCGAGATCCTCACGCCGCGGATCCTCGGCGTGCTGATCGCCCTGTACGAGCACAGCGTGTTCACCCAGGGAGCGATCTGGGACATTGACTCGTTCGACCAGTGGGGCGTAGAGCTCGGGAAGGTCCTCGCGGTCAAGATCATCCCCGAGCTGACGAGCGTGCCGGAGCCCGCGCTCGACCACGACTCATCGACCAACGCGCTCATCCGCCGCTACCGCGCGCTCAAGGCTCGCTGACCGGTTCAGGGCCGCCGACAACACCGAAGGACGGATCGCGATGCCAACTGACACGCCGATGCAACTGGGAATGATCGGCCTCGGCCGGATGGGCGCGAACCTCGTCCGCCGGCTGATGCGCGACGGCCACCACTGCGTGGCCTACGACAGGAACCCCGACGTGGTCAAGTCACTGGCCGCCGAGGGGGCGACCGGGGCGGAGAGCCTCGCCGACTTCGTGACCAAGCTGGACACGCCGCGGGCCATCTGGATCATGGTGCCGGCCGGCGTCGTCGAGCAGACCCTCGGCCAGCTGCGGCCGCTGCTCAAGGCCGGCGACATGGTGATCGACGGCGGGAACTCCTACTACCGGGACGACATCACCCGGGCCAAGGACCTCAAACGTGACGGCCTCCACTTCCTGGACGTCGGGACGAGCGGCGGCGTCTGGGGCCTGGAGCGGGGCTACTGCCTGATGATCGGCGGCGAGGACGAGCCGGTGCGGCACCTGGACCCGATATTCAAGACCATCGCTCCCGGCGAGGGCAGCGCCGAGCCCACCCCGGGACGGACCAAGCACGGCACGGCCGAGCAGGGGTACCTGCACTGCGGACCGAACGGCGCCGGGCACTTCGTCAAGATGGTGCACAACGGCATCGAGTACGGCATGATGGCCGCGATCGCCGAGGGCCTGTCGATCATCAAGCACGCTGACGAAGGGCTGCACCAGGAGGAGATCGACGCCGAGACCGCGCCGCTGCGCGACCCCTGGGCGTACCAGTACACGATCGACGTCGGCGAGGTCGCCGAGGTGTGGCGGCGTGGCTCGGTGGTCAGCTCCTGGCTGATCGACCTGACCGCCGCCGCCTTCGCCAAGTCGCCCGACCTGGCCGACTTCAGCGGTCGGGTGTCCGATTCCGGCGAGGGGCGGTGGACCGTGCTGGCCGCCGTGGACGAGGGCGTGCCCGCCTCGGTCATCGCCGCCTCGCTGTACGAGCGGTTCGAGTCCCGGGACATGGGCGCGTTCACCGGCAAGATCTTGTCGGCGATGCGCTCGGAGTTCGGCGGGCACGCGGAGAAGAAGGCCTGACCACTTTGATGAGCAAGAACGGATCCCCGCGGCCGGACAACCATGTCATCGTGCTGTTCGGCGCCACCGGCGACCTGGCCAAGCGCAAGCTGCTGCCCGGGTTCTTCCACCTGCACGCGGCCGGGCTGCTGCCGCGCGAGTACCGCATTATCGGGGCCTCGCCGCCGAAGTTCGCGCTGACCGACGAGCAGTTCCGCGCACGCGCCGAACGGGCGTGCGCGGACTTCTGCATCACCAAGCCCACCGATCCGTCCTGGCCGTCCTTTGCCGAACGCCTGTCGTTCGCGGGGGCCGAACCAGGGAATACCGCCGACCTCGAGGCGGCGATCCAGCGGGCGGAAAAGGAGATCGGCCAGCCCGTTCGGCGTCTTTATCACCTGGCCGTGCCGCCGGCCGCGTTCACCTCGGTGGTCGGCATGCTCGGCGCCTCGGGCCTGGTCACCGGCGAGACCAGGGTGATCATCGAGAAGCCGTTCGGCACCGACCTGGCCTCGGCGCGTGCGCTGAACCAGGCGGTGCACGCGGTCTTCGACGAGTCGCAGGTCTTTCGCATCGACCATTTCCTGGGCAAGGAGTCGGTCGACAACATCCTCGCGTTCCGGTTCGCGAACGGGCTGTTCGAGCCGATCTGGAACCGTGATCACATCCGGTACGTGCAGATCGACGTCCCGGAGATTCTGTCGATCGAGGGCCGGGCCGCGTTCTACGACGCGACCGGCCTCTACCGGGACATGATCGTGACCCACCTGTTCCAGGTGCTGGCGTTCGTGGCCATGGAGCCGCCGGTGTCGCTGTCGGCCAAGCACCTGCGGGACGAGAAGGAGAAGGTATTCGAGGCGCTGAAGCCGATCGACACCAGGCACGTCGTCCGCGGCCAGTACCAGGGGTACCGTTCCGAGTCGGGCGTGCCGCCCGATTCGGACACCGAGACCCTGGCGGCGGTTCGGGCCGAGGTGGAGAACTGGCGCTGGCACGGCGTGCCGTTCTACCTGCGTTCCGGCAAGTCCATGGGCGCCTCGCGCCAGGTCGTGACGCTCGGCTTCCGTGAGCCGCCGCTGCGCATGTTCCGCGCGCACCGGCAGGACATCCCCGACGGCCGGATCAACGAGATCGTCATCGACTTCGCCGATCCCGGCTCGATCACCATCGAGTTCCTGGCCAAGGTGCCGGGCCCCGAGCTGAGCCTGGGTCACTCCGATATGGTGTTCAGCTACAAGGACTCGTTCGCCGCCGCCAACGCGCTCGAGGGCTACGAGCGGCTCATCCTGCTCGCCATGCTCGGCGATCAGTCGCTGTTCACCAGCTCGGACGGGGTGGAGCGGGTGTGGGAGATCTCCGCGCCGCTGCTGGAAAACCCACCACCCGTCGAGCTCTACGAACGCGGGTCGTGGGGCCCGCAGTCGATCGGCAAGCTGATCGCGCCGTACCGGTGGCACCTGCCGGATAGCTAGCTCTCCGGCCGTCAGGCGCGCGTGGCCTGGTGCCCCGGCGCCGGGAGGAGTGGGCGCGCAGAATGGGGCATGGCCCTGGTCGCGTTCGTGCTCAACCGGACGCTGCTCCGTGATCCGCGGGAGTTCCTGCGGCGCTGCCGGGCGGCGTCCGAGGAGCGCGGCTGGGAACCGTGGTTCGCGCCGGCCAGCGACGCGGAGAACGGCCTGGCGCTGACCCGCCGCGCGGTGGCCGCTGGGGCGAGCCTGGTCTTCGCGGCCGGCGGTGATGGCACCGTGCGGGCCTGTGCCGAGGCGCTGGCTGGCACCGACGTCCCGCTGGCGATCGTGCCGCTCGGTACGGCGAACCTGACCGCGCGGGCGCTGGGCCTGCCGACCCAGGCCGACCGGGCGGTGGACGTCGGCTTCGGCGGCCGGGATCGCCGGATCGACCTGGGCCACTTGGCCCGTATCGACGAGGCCGGCATCGGCGGGACCGGTGCAGGCGGGATCAGTGCAGTGGGGACCGGTGCAGGGGGGATGCGGTTCGCCGCGATGGCGGGGATCGGCCTGGACGCGGCCGTCGTCGGGGCGGCACGCGAGCGGCTCAAACGGCGGTTCGGCTGGGTCGCCTACGCGGTGACCGGCGCGACGAAGCTGTCGCTGCCGGCCTGCGATTTCACCGTCCGCCTGGACGGCGTCGAACCGCTGCGGCGGCGGGCCCGGTGCGTGGTGGTAGCCAACGCCGGCCTCCTGCCGGGCGGCTTCACCCTGCTGCCCGGGGCCCGGCTCGATGACGGGCTGCTCGACGTGGGCATCCTCGCGCCCTCCGGCGCCTGGGGCTGGGTGCGCGTGGCCGGCCAGGTGCTGACCCGCGGCCGGCGCCCGGACCATTCGCTGGAGCGCTTCCAGGCCCGCCGCGTCCAGATCAGTGCGGACACCGACCTACCGCGGCAGGTCGACGGCGAGATCGTCGCGCCCGGGCGAACGCTCGCCGTCTCGGTGTGCCCCAGCGCGCTGACGGTGCGCCAGCCCAGGTGAGCGAGGTACGCGGCGGCGCGGCGGGCACCCGGATCGTTAGGGATGAAAAGTCGGATTAGGCCGCGGTCTCGACGCCCACCGCGCGGAGTCGCGCGGCGTTCCGCTCGTCGAGGGCGGCGTAGGCACGGATCTCGTCGGCGTAGGGCTCGCGCGCCGCGGTCTGGTCCGGCAAACCCCGGGCCACTGCGGATGGGTCGATCTCGGCGCGGTAGACAAACGTGGCGTTGCCCTCCAGGACCGGATGCCACCGGTCCTGGCGGACCAGTAGCGAGACGGTGGCCGGGCCGCCGGCGTTGCGGACGACCACCCTGCGCCCAGGGTCGATCCGGCCGGTGCGGGAGTAGACCGCGCGGGAGGCGGCCATGCCGGAGCCGCATGAGGCGGTGAGCCCGGCGCCGCGCTCGAAGGTCCGGACGAAGACCTCGGCGGGCTCGAGCGGGAGCAGCACCGACAGGTTCGCACCGGCCGGGAACACGTCCGGGCTGGCCGCCACCCGCTCCCCCATCGCGATCAGCTCGGACTCGACGTACTTGTCGATGACGGCGACCAGGTGGGGGTTGCCTGTGGTGACGGCGGTGAACTCCAGCGCCGGGTCAAGCCCGGGCAGGCGGGCCTCGGTCAGCGGATTCCGGCCGGCCACCACGGGGATCCTCGGAGCAAAGTCGACCGCCGGGTGCTCCAGGCTGATCTGGCGGACGCCCTCACCGGTGGTGGCCGCGCGGCGGACCGTGTACTGCGCCCCGCCGCTGCGGATCACCGCGGCGTCGGCACCGCGCTGGTCCAGGACCACCCGGCCCAGGCACCGCATGCCGTTCCCGCAGAACTCGGCGGACGAGCCGTCCGGGTTGAAGAACCAGGCCTCGGGGAGATCCGGGACCGCGTCGTAGAAGTAGACGCCGTCCCCGCCGAACGGGCCGCCCCGGTCGCACAGGCGGCGGACGAAGGCGCGCAGGTCATCGTCGGAGGCGAAGTCGCGCGGCGTCATCGCGGCCACGAAGATGTCGTTCTTCGAGCCGTGCGCGTTCAGGATCTCGGCCATCCCGATCAGCCTATCCGGCTTCGGGGTCCCGAGTTTCAGGCGCTGAAGGCGTCCTGCCATCCGACGGCGGCACCCCAGGGGGAAGCACCGGGCAGCGCCGGGCCGCCCGTGCCGGCCGGGCCGAACGACGGGTAGGTGGAAAAACGCATCCCCTCGGCGTAGTTCCGCAGCGCCGCCCGGGACCGGTCGAGCATGTTGGTGGGCAGGTTCCCGACCGGGAACCAGCGCGCAACGGTCGAGGTGTGCTCGCCCTGCCAACCCGAAACGGTCAGGAAGAAGGCGATGCGGCCGCTGCCTGACACGTCGTGCATGACGTGCGCGAGCGACACGTTCCCCGCGCTGATGGTGATTCCGGCTTCGGCCGAAGCGACCCGGATCGCCGTCTCGACGATCGTCTCCCGGTCGGCCAGCTGACCGGTCGGCGGCTCGTACGCGCCGTCGCCGTACCCGGTGTTGGCCCGCTCCCGCAAGAGGATGCGCCCGTTCCTCATCAGCAAGAGAACGACGTCCACTACGACCCTGCGGCGATGCTGAACCTCTGCAGCGATCGCGGTGTCGCCGATACCGCTCATAGTGACACTGCTCATAGTGACCGCCTCGCCGCGCGCCCCTACCCCAACCCCTACCTGAACCCCTGCCCGGCGCATATCAGTTCCATACGCACTGCCCAGGAAAGAGCACGGTACCTCCGCACGTCTGTGGATCGCCATGTGTAAAAGGCCGACCCGCCTGTGGACGAGACGGGGAAAACGATCTACCCGCTGTGGATACGGCCGCAGACTCGCCGTGGCACGCAGGCAACTACAGCTGTGGAGAACCGGGCGGCCATGTGGACGAGCGGAGGTTGAGAATAGTTGAAAAACCCACCGATGGTAACGTTCCATCCTGTTACTTATCGCAGGTGACCTCAGGTTCACACGGTCACCTGCCCATCATGCCGCGCTATTGCGGACAGGCCCTGTCCTCGTTGCTTCTTAAGGTGGACGGCATGACAGCTATCGACTGGAACTTCCAACTGGCGGAGCAGCTGGACTGGCACTGGCGCGAGCAGCTGCGGCCGCGGCTGGACGGGATGACCGACTCGGAGTACCGCTGGGAGCCGGTGCCCGGCGCGTGGAACGTGCGGCCGCGCGGGACGGGAACGGCGCCGGTCGCGGTGGGCGCGGGCGGGTTCACCATTGACTTCGCGATGCCGGAGCCGGACCCGCCGCCGGTGACCACCATCGCCTGGCGGCTCGGGCACATCATCGTCGGGGTACTGGGCATGCGGGTGGCCTCGCACTTCGGCGGGCCGCCGACCGACTACGCCACGCACCGCTATCCCGGCGACGCCGCGACCGCGCTGGTCCAGCTCGACGAGGCGTACGCGGGCTGGATCACCGGCGTGCGCGGGCTGGGCGCGGGCGGCCTGTCCCGGCCCTGCGGCCCGGCCGAGGGCCCGTGGGCGCAGGCGTCCATGGCCGAACTCGTCTTGCACATCAACCGCGAGATGCTGCACCACGGCGCCGAGATCGCGCTGCTGCGCGATCTGTACCTGTGGCAGTATAACGGCGCGCCCGTCCCGGACGCCGACCCAGGAGCATGAACATGTACACCAAGATCCAGGTGGTATTCGACGCCGCTGAACCGGAGAAGCTCGCCGAATTCTGGAGGCTGGCGCTCGATTATGTCGTCGAGCCTCCGCCGGAGGGCTTCGAAAGCTGGGAGGAGTTCGCCCGGTCGGCGGGGATACCGGAGGAGGAGTTCGGTGAGGTGTCCTCGCGGATTGACCCGGTGGGGGAAGGTCCCCGGCTCTACTTCCAGCGCGTGCCCGAGGGTAAGACCGCTAAGAACCGCGTCCACCTCGACATCCGGGTGGCCGGGCACGAGGTGCGCGGCGAGGAGCGTAAGCGCCTGGTCAGCGAGAAGGTGGAGCGGCTCGTTCAGGCCGGCGCCAGCATCGCTTGGGCGAACGAGACCATCCGGGGCAACTCCATCGCGATGCGTGATCCTGAAGGCAACGAGTTTTGCGTTAGCTGACCGCCGCGGAGTGCATTGGTCTTAAATTAGCGCATTGTCGCTGAGCGCAGGTTTAGCGTTGGCTGACGCAGAATTACGCGGCGCATGCCGGGGCTATCTCGGGTTCATAACGAAGGGCCGCCGGGGCAGCTGCGCCCGTTACGCAGGAGCGAGGTCCTGACAAGCCGCGACGGCTTCATTGGAAGCCCCATTTAGGGGCTTACGTGAACTTTTCGCACAGATAGCCCTAACCGGGGAATTACCATTAGCATTCCATTATGCCGGACTGTGGTGCACGTGCAAAACGGTAACCGATCGTCACCTCTGGGCACTCAGCGAGTTCGCCGGGGCAGGCCGGCCGGCTCGGTGACGCCGTCCACCACTACGAGCAGGCGCTGGCCGACAGCGAGCGCATGCTCGGGCCAGGCGACCCGGAGACACTGACCGCCCGGTCCAGCCTGGCCGCGGCTCACGTCGCGGACGGGCGGCTAATGGAGGCCATCGCGCTGCTGCAGCGGACCCTAGCCGACAGCGAGCGCTACCTCGGCCCCGACCACCCGGTGACCAGGACCGTACGCGAGAACCTCGAGGCCACCACCCGGGCCTGACGGGACCGAGGGACGCAACGGCCCGAGGTGCAGGTGTAACTCGGCCTTGGGCATCTTGCTGAGGAAGGCTTCGGCCGCGTTCGGGGATCCGGGTCGACCCGGCCAGGTCATGCCCGGGCGACCTGGGCCGCCGCCTCCTGCCGCACGCTGCGCCCGGCGAGCGCCCAATAGACCAGGGAGCCGACCACGATGCCGAGCGCCCAGCTGAAGTCCCCGCCGGCCAGGCCGGGGAAGTGGTTGGAGATCGGGCCGGTGTAGGCCGGGAACGCGGTAGCCGCATTGATCCACAGCAGCGCGGCAACCATGCCGATCGCCTGGGCGATGATGGCCGGCCAGTGGATGCCGCCGTTACGCCAGTAGAGCCCGTCCCGCGCCGACCGCAGCGACAGCGCATCGTACCTGCGGCCGCGCAGCAGGTAGTCGGTCATCAAGATGCCGAACCAGGGCGCCAGCCAGACCACGATGTACAGCAGGAACCCGGCGAAGTCCTTGCTGAAGTTCCCGTGGAACAAGATGAGGCCGGTGATCACCGCGCACACCACGGTGTCGATGATGACCGCGCCCCACCGCCTGACTGGCACGCCTAGGGCCTGCAGCGTGACGCCGGAGGAGTACATGTCGATCGTGTTGATCGACAGCAGCTGGAAGATGGCGAAGATGAGGAACGGGGTCACGAACCAGCTCGGGAACGACTGCGGCACGCCGAGCTGCGTGATGCCGACCGTCTTGGTCGTGATCGTGAAGGCCAACACGCCCAGGATCTCCAGGATGATGGACGGGATCGCGCCGCCCAGCGTCGCCGCCCAGAAGGTCCTGGACCCCGGGGTGGTCCGCGGCAGGTAGCGCGAGTAGTCGTTGCCGTTCTCGGTCCAGCCCAGGCCGCCGACCGAGATGAGCAGCACCAGCGCGGTGGTCCACACCGCGAACGACACCGGCTTGGCGTGGAACGTGGACAGGTGCAGCCGGTTGAAGGTGAACCCGGCCAGCACCGCGAAGAACACGATGAACACGTAGGCCAGGTAGCGCAGGATCTTGCTGATCGTGGCGTGGCCCAGCAGCGGCAGGATCATCTGCAACAGCGCGGCGATGATGATCACGGCAATCTTCGCCGGCCCGTTGAGTGTGGTCCCGTGCAGGGAGAACAGCAAGATGACGGTGGCGACGACGAAAAAGATGCCCTCGGTCTCGAAGCCGACCTGGGTGATCCAGTTGAACAGCGCCACCGGCCGGTTCCCGTTCTGGCCGAACGGCGCCCGGCTCACCATGAACGCCGTGGTGCCGGTCTTGGGACCCTGCAGGCTGGCGAAGCCCAGCAACACATAGAAAAGGTTGCCGATCAAGATCGCGGCGATGGCCTGCGGCACGGACAGGCCGAAGATCATGATCAGCGTCCCGTAGAAGAAGAACTCCACGTTGAACACCGCGCCGGACCACAGCCAGAACAACCCGGACGGCCGCATCTTGCGCTCGGCGTCGGGAATCAGCTCGATCCCGCGCTGTTCGATCTTGAACGCGGCGTACTCCTGCGGCACCTCCTCCAGCGGCTGAGGTGGTCGGCCGTGCCTGCCCGCGACGATGTCGCCACTCATCTGACACTCCAGGGACTTGAGGTTGTGAGATGGTTGTGAGGTCTGGCCCACGATCTTGCACGTCTCCGGTAAACATTCGGTTTCGTTTATGTAATGAAAGATGCATTCCCGTGACGCCGATGAGACCTTATTCAGGGTAAATGCGCTTGTCAGGCGGGCAAAAGCCGGGGTCTGGCGCATCGGCACGGCCGAGCCTCGGTGGTCACTGGTCCAGGGAGAGTGGTAACTGGTCATCGCTGGCATCACCAGTAGACTCAGGCATCAGGGCCCACAGAACGGTTAGTCCACCTCGAATACGGCTAACATTGCCAATCGGGCGAAGAGCCATTGCTTATACCCACGGGGATGCCACTATCTCGGGTCATAACGAGCAAGCGGCCTAAGCTGGCGCATCTACCGGACTAGACTGGCGCCGACGAGCTGGGACGGGCCGCTTTGCCGCCCCATTCAGGTCCTTTCCTAACTTTTCCCAACATATGGCCATGGGCGGGGAAACGCTACTAGCATGCCCTTATACCGGACTGCAGTGCACGTGCAGAACGGTGCCCGCCGTCACCTGGGTGCCCACCGTCACCTCAGGCGCTCGGCGAGTCTTGCGGGTCGGCGGACGGGATCGCGTTTCATCGTGGGCGGCCTTTGACCGCGGGGAGCGGCGGCTCGCCGAGAAAGTTTAGGAGCGGCCGCGTCAGGATCGCCGGCTAGGCCGCCGAGGCAACGCGGGAGAGGCTGTCAACGTGGTCGCGGAGCGAACCGGAACGCCACAGCGCTCTCAAGTGAAGGTGTCAGGGATCGTCCCGCCGCTCGCCGACCCTTTCCACCAGCGCTCGGAAACCGGGCTCGACCTCAGGGCGGGGCTGTATCCGGGCGACACGGTGGTGCTGACTCACGGCGAGGAATCCGCCGCCGCGCCGGCCACCCAGGGCGGCACGGGCAAGACGCAGCTTGCCGTGGCGTTCAGGCATGCGCTGTGGGACGCCGGCGCCGTCGAGGCGCTGGTCTGGGTCTCCGCGACCAGCCGGGAGGCGATCATCACCGGCTTCGCGCAGGCGGCCAGGACGGTCGGCGCGGGCGATAAGGATCCATCCGCCGAGGCCGCCGCGGACCGCTTCGTCGCCTGGCTGGCGCATACCAGGCGCCCCTGGGTGCTGATCATCGACGACCTGGGCAACCCGGCCGACCTGGAAAACCTCTGGCCCACCGGGCCGGCCGGGCAGGTGGTGATCACCACCCGGCTGCCTGGGGCGGCCTTCGGGGCCTGGCCGGGCTCGTCCCAGAAAGGAGCGACGCCCGGGCCGCGGATCGTCCGGGTCGGCGGGTTTACCCGGCGCGAGGCCCTGTCGTACCTGAGCGCCAGGCTCACTGACCATCCCGATCAGCGGATCGAGGCTCTCGACCTGGCCGAAGACCTGGACGGACTGCCGCTCAGCCTGGCCCAGGCCGCCGCCGTGATGAGCATCAACCAGCTCAGCTGCCGGGAGTACCGCGGGCGGTTCAGTGAGCGGCGCGAGCACATGTCCGCGGTGCAGGTCGACGGCGTGTCCGCCGCGGTGCTGGCCACCTGGTCGCTGGCCGCCGAGTGCGCCCATGCGCTCGCGCCCGCGGGCCTGGCCTGGCCCGCCCTTGCGCTGACCGCCTTGCTCGACCCGCACGGTGTCCCCGGCAGCGTGCTGACCAGCCCGGCCGCGTGCGGCTACATCGTGGGCCGACCGAGTACCGCGGACGGGGCGAATCAGAATCTGGTCGGCGCGGCCCTCACCAACCTGGCCCGGGCCGGCCTGGTCAGCATCGACCCGGCCAGCCCGATCCGGACGGTGCGGATGCACCCGAGCGTCCAGGCGGCGGTGCGCGCCTACCTGCCGCCCGCGGACCTCGAGCAGGCCGTGCTCGCCGCGGCGGACGCGCTGATGCAGACCTGGCCGGAAGCCGGCGAAGGGACACAGCCCGACCAGGCCGAGCTCCAGCAAGCATTGCGGGACTGCGCCAGCACGCTCCGGGCGGCCGAAGGCCAGAGCGCCCAGACTCATCAGAGCGCACTGTGGAAGCCGGAAGCACACCCGCTGCTGTTCCGCGAGGGGCTGAGCCTGAAAGACAGCGGGCTGGCCGAATCGGCGATTACCTACTGGCAGGCCATGCTCATCACCAGCACCCGGCTACTTGGCAACGCGCACGTCGACGCAGTGACGTCCAGGGATAAGCTGGCCGCCGCCTACGAAGCGGCCGGACGGTTCGGTGAGGCCATCGCGGCGTTCCAGAACGCGCTGGCCAGCCGGGAGCACAATCAGGGACCCGAGCACCCGGAGACCATCGCGGCGCGCGGGCGGCTGGCCCACGCCTACTCGAGTGCCGGCCGACCGGCCGAGGCGGTCGCGCTTTGTGAGCAAGTCCTCGCGTCCGTCGACCGCCAGTTCGGCCTCGGGCATCCGGTTACGCTGACCGCGCGGGCTCACCTGGCGGAGGCGTACCAGGCGGCCGCCCGGGGCAAGGAAGCGCTGACCGCGTACCAGATGCTGATGACCGACTCGGAACGGATCCTCGGCACGCGCCACCCGACCACGCTGGGGACGCGGGAGCGCCTGGCCGCCGCCTTGCTGGCCAACGGGAAGTCCAGGGAAGCGATCGAGCACTACAAACGCGTGCTGGCGGATACCGAGGCGGCGGTCGGCCGCGACCATCACGACACCATCGCGGCGCGGGCGAGCCTGGCGTCCGCATACCGCCGCGGCAAGAAGCTGAAGGACGCGATCGCGCTTTACCAGCGGGTGCTGGCCGACCGGGAGCGGATCGAGGGCGCCGATCATCCGGACGCGATCGCGGCCCGGGCCAACCTGGCCTTCGCCTACCGCAGCGCCGGGCAGCTACGGGAAGCGATTCCGGCCTACGAGCGCGCCCTGGCCGACCGGGAGCGAGTGCAGGGACCCGACCACGCGGACACGCGCACCGCGCGGGCCAACTTGGCCGCCGCCTATCAGCAGGCCGGCCGGCTCGGCGACGCCATCCACCACTACGAGCAGGCGGTCGACGACAGCGAGCGGATGCTCGGGCCGGGCCACGTGGAGACGCTGGCCATCCGGTCCAGCCTGGCCGCGGCTGTTTTCGCGGACGGACGGTTGATGGAGGCCATCACGCTGCTGCGGCGGACCCTGGCCGACAGCGAGCGCCACCTCGGCCCCGATCACCCGATGTCCAGGACCACACGCGAGAACCTCGAGGCCGCCACCCGGACCTGAAGGGAGATCCGGCTAAAACCGGAAACAGCCGGTTACGTCGCACTACAATCACAGCGTGGCACTTGATACGGAGAGTGTGCAGATAACTACACTTTTTTGTCTTAATGGTCGCATAAGGTGGCTGATCACGACATATAGCCATCAAGCGGCGAGCGTGATTATCATGCCATCTACATCGGGTTCACGCGGCCGGTAAGGGCGTGTGACCCGTGTTATTACAGTTTCAATAGTGCCGGATTCAACAATGCGTGATTCAGCAGCACCGGTGTTTAACCGGGCCACCAGAGGCGGGGGGCGAGAAAGGGCTGTCCACCATGGCCGCGCAGCAAGCGAGAACCTCATCCGGCCCCGGGTCGGGAATGCTGCTGTCGGGGATCGTGCCGCCGCTCGCCGACACCTACTACCCGCGCGAGCAGACCGGCTCTGACCTGGCCAGCAGCCTGCGCCCTGGGGAGACCGTCGTGCTCGTCCACGGCGAGGAGACCGAAGTAGTGCCGGCCGCCCAGGGGGGCACGGGCAAGACGCAGCTCGCGGTGGAGTTCGCCCACACCATGTGGAACACCCGGGCGGTGGAGGTGCTGGTCTGGGTGAGCGCGGCCAACGCCGAATCGGTCATCGCCGGCTTCGCCCAGGCGGCGAACATGGTCGACGCCAGCCCGCCGGACGAGGGCGCGGAGATGGCCGCGGCCCGCTTCGTGTCCTGGCTGGCCCGCACCCGGCAGCCGTGGGCGCTGATCATCGACGACCTAGCCGAGCTGAGCGACCTGGAAGAGCTATGGCCGACCGGCGCGTCCGGCCGGGTCCTGATCACCACCAAGCTGCCAGCCATGGCGTTCGAGAGCCCGGCATTCACCGGCCCGGAGCCGCGGGTCATCCCGGTGGCCGGACTGAGCCGCCGCGAGGCCCTGGACTACGTCGCCGCCCGGCTCACCGACTACCCCGACCAGCGGATCGAGGCGCTGGACCTGGGCGAGGACCTCGACGGCCTGCCGCTCGGGCTGGCCCAGGCCACCGCGGTGATGAGTGCCCGCGGGCAAGGCTGCCGGGAGTACCGCGCGCTGCTGGCCGCGCGGATCCCGCACATGCCGACCGTGGACGGCGTCTCGGCGGCCGTCCTGGCCACCTGGT
>JBAUAY010000719.1:0-6834 GCA_049676235.1 Streptosporangiaceae bacterium | reverse complement strand
GTGTTCAAGGACGCCGGGGTGGCCGGCGTCGTCGTCGACGCCGCCCATGAGGCCGACGCTCCGGCCGGCGCGCTGGTACACGACGACGACAGCCCGCTGTCGGCCGCGGGAACCCTGGAAGCCCGCGAGGTGCCGCCCGACACGACCCACCTGCTCTACCCGAGGATGGCGGCCGAGGGCCGGTTCCTGGCCGTGCCGGTCTCGTACGCGAACTGGGCCGCCTGCATGTCGGTCAACGCCGAGCTGTACCGGGGCGGCCACTACGGGAAGGGCTTCGACGGCAGCGAACGGTTCCTGACCGTGCAGCAGGTCATGCACGGCACCGGCATGCTCGGCACTTTTCCCTTTATCCACATGGGCCTGCCTCAGGTCGTCCTGCCCCGCTTCGACGCCGCCGCGGTGCTCGAGGCGGCCGAGCGCCACCGGGCGACTGCGACGTTCATGGTGCCCGGGATGGTGACCCGCCTCGCCGACGTCGGCGCTGGCGGTGGCGCCAGCGCTGGTGCCGGCGGACGGCGGGCAGGCGGGCTACGGCGGATCCTCTACGGCGGCGCTCCGATCGCCGCAGACGACCTCATCCGCGCCATCAATATCCTGGGACCGGTCCTCGTCCAGGTCTACGGCCGGTTCGAAGGCGGCTGGCCACTTGCCGTCCTGAGCACCGCTGACCACGGTGAACTAGCGGCCGGGAACTCCCCGCACGTCGGCAGCTGCGGACAACCCATCCCCCAAACGGGCCTGCGGATCCGCCCCACCCCCGGCCGCAGCGCCCCCTGGGGCGAGCTATGCGTGCGCAACGGCATGGTCGTCGCCGACTGGGCCGACCCCGACGGCTGGTGCGGCCTCGGGGACCTGGCCAGGCTCGATGACGACGGATACCTCTACCTCGGCCCGCGCCTCGACGGAATGATCAACACCGGCTCCTACCACGTCTACCCCCAGGAAGTCCAGGACGCGATCACCGCCCTTCCCTGGGTCCGGGCCGCACTGGTGCGAGGCGAGGACGACGCTGTCTGGGGACAGGCGGTAACGGCATACGTAGTCGCTGCACCTGACGCTCCCGGAGAACTCGAGCAGGGAATCCGTGAGGCGCTCAGGCAGCGCCTGGCCTCCTACAAGATCCCCAAGCGGGTCATTCCCGTGGCAGCGCTAGAGGACATCACACCCTGACCGTGGCTCGTCCTGACCCCGTCATGCCTGCAGCCGCAGGCATCGCCCAGCCCGGCCGAATTTGCAGCACGCCGCGGCTGCGAAAGACGCCAGCGATCAACGGACGCTGACCATGCGGCTGGCACCGTTGCCCGGCGAATGTCGTGGCATCCGAGCGAATGGAGGCCCTTGACGGGCCAGAACTGGTCCTGATCGGGCGCCAGATCCGGCTGATCTGTGCCCGGCACGACGTCTGTCCCGGATCCGGGCCAGACGCGAATAATCGGCGTTATACGGGTGATCTTGTCAGGTGGCGGGTGGGTGAGGGTGCAATTAGTGATCATGGGGTCGGCTCGCCGAAGAGTTCTTCGCCGTCGCTGGCGCCGAGGAGGAACGCGGACCGGTGCAGGTCGGCGCGGAGGGTGTCGGTGTTGTAGGCGGGGTGGCCGGTGAAGGCGGTGAAGTTGTCGGCGAGGGTTTGCTTGTCGCTGCCGGATAGCCATTGGGTTGAGGAGGGCGAGCGTCTCGGCGTGCTCTGCCGCGTCGGCCAGGTCCAGGGTGATGCCGGGCATGGTGATCAGCTCCGTTCGGTGGCTGCGGTGCGCTGGATGAGCCCGTCGAACAGCGCGGCCCGGCCGGCTTGGCCGTGGTCGCGGGCGTGGTCGCGCTGCCGGGTCAAGATGGGCAGGAACTCGGTGCCGGTGCGGAAGTAGGCGCAGGTCTCGCAGGCGGACTCCAGGCGGCAGTCCAGTTCGGCAGGCCGGGTGCACAGGCCGTTGCCGGGCATCCGGGCGTGCGCTTCGCGGCGGAGCCGGGCCATGCCGGTGGTCTCGTAGTCGGCCGGCCGCGCGGGCGGCTGGCCGTAGAGAGCGTCGATCTTGGCGCTGACCGCGGCGTACTCGTCAGCTACGACCCGGTTGGCGATCTTCGCGTGAATGAGCGTCATCTCCATCTTCTGGTGGCCGAGCAGGGCAGCGATGGCTTCCAGCCGCATGCCGCGGTTGGTGGCCTGGGTGGCCAGGGTGTGCCGCAGCCGGTGCGGGTGCACGCCAGGGACCCCGGCGGCCCGGCCGACCCGGCGCACTATCCGGCAGATCAGGTGCCGGTCCAGCACGCCGCGGTGGTCGGCGACCAGGCGCTTGTTCCGGCGGATGTGCTCGAGGTTGGCCGCGGTCCAGGTGGCAAGCAGCTGCACCAGCCGGGGTGCAGGGGTACGTAGCGGTCGTTGCGGAGCTTGCCCAGCGGGATGCGCAGCCAGTGCCCGGCGCCGATCCGCACCACCGCGTCGGCGTCAAGATCGGCCAGCTCGCCGGCCCGCATCCCAGTGCGGGCGAGCAGCTCGACAACGAGCCGGTCGCGCGGGTCGGCGCTGGCCATCAGCTTCGCGGCGTCCCGGTCGCCGGGGAACTCCGGCAGCGGCTCGGGTTTCTTGGGGATGCCCCAGGCGATCACCGGGTTGCGGGGCGGGGCGCCGGACCAGTCCCACTCGATGATCCGCTCAAAGAACTGGCGCACGGTCCGCATCCGCTGCCGGTGCGTCTCCGCGGTGATCCTCTGGCCGCCGCCCCGGGGCTGGGCGGCGAGCCATACCTTGTAGTCCTCGATGTCATCGCGGCGGATGTCACCGACCGCAGCCAGCCCGGCTTGGTGGATCATCCACCGGGCCAGCTGGCGCAGCGCGCTGTCGGCCACATCGACGCTCCGGGGTGCCAGGAACGTGCCCAGCTGCCGCAGGTAGCGGCGCATCACCGCGGCCACCTGGGGCGCTGCGGCGGCGATCTGGGTCCACTCAGCCTCGGCGTGCCGGCCCGGCGACGGCCGCTCATGAGCAGGTAGCGCGCTCACCGGGCTGCGATCTCTTGCACGGCCAGCATCTCGGCGACCGCCGCAGTATCAGCATCGATCAACTCGGCCGCACGCAGGTACTGGTCAGCCAGCCAGTCGTTGGCCAGGTGCAGGTAGACCCGGGTCGACTCGATCGACACGTGCCCGGCCTGGGCTTGCACCGCCTCCAGCGCCACCCCCGCCTCGCGCAACCGGGTCAGGCACGTGTGCCGCAGCTGATGGCAGGCCGGGCTCCAGCCCAGCGCGGCGGCGGGCGCCATCCAAGATCTCATCTAGTCCCTCCGCGGACAGCGGCAGCCCGCGCCGCGGCCCCTTCAGCACCACGAACACCCGGTCCGTGTGAGCCCCGGCGGGCCGCTCGCCGTGCAGATAGGCGCCGAGAGCCTCGAAGAACCGGTTCGCGGCCGGGATCACCCGGTGATGGCCGCCCTTGCCCTCCACCACCACCAGCCGCCGGTCAGCGACCTGCACATCCGCAAACCGCAGGCCCAGCACCTCGCAGCGGCGCAGCCCGGCCAGCAGCATGCCCAAGACCATCGCCTGGTCCCGGTGCGTGCGCAACGCGCCGACCAGCCGGTCCGCCTCCTCCGGAGACAAGACCCCCGGCAGGGTCCGCGGCACCCGCACCAGCGGGGCCATGCGTGATCTCATCGTCCCGCCCTGCCGGCGGGTCGACAGGCCGCGCGGCACCGGGTTGACCCGCACCGGCGTATCCCCCCGCGCGACCAGGTAGGCACACAGGCCCGGCACCGGCGACAGGCGGCGGGCGATCGTCCGCGCCGACAGCCCCGACTCCCGGTCCGCCAGCCGCACCACCGTCCGGTCACCCCGCTGATCAGCAAGGAAATCGAACACATCCGCCGCGGTGACCTCCACCGGGGCCTTCCGGACCACCGTGAAGAACGTCTTCAGATCAAAGGCCACCGCCCGCAGCGTGTTCGGCCGGCACCGACCCGCCACGAACTCCAGATACCGGTCCGCCAACCGCTCACCCAGCCGGTACCGGACCTGGCCAGACCCCGACACGAACCGCACAAGACACGGAAAGCTGCTCATTTCAGCACCATCCCAGCCTGTGACGGGAGAACACAGGAGCGACACGGATCACCCGTGTATTAAGCGATCAGGACGCTCGCGCTCTGGAACGCCGGTCGCACTGCGTGACGATCGCTGGTTGCGGCTCTCGCGCGAGATCCGCCGATCGGCGCGGCCGCCAGCTCGATGTTGGTCGACTCCCCTGGCCTTCATCCCTGGGCATTATGCGCGTGCCTAACCTCGACGAGGGCGGCGCTGGCAGATCAGTACCTGGCCGCCACGAACGCAGCGGTTGTCGAGGCTCGAGACCGTTCTGGGTCCGCACCGCGCTGTCGATGGGCAAGTTCGCGACCGGCCAGTTGCTCGTCTTCGGCGTCGCCCTGGCGGGTCCGGGACAGGAAATAGAGTCTGGCAAGGCCGTTCCGGAACCGGCCTGGGTCCTGTGCCAGCGGGGATGCCAGCCTCTTGACGGCTGCCGGGCCCGGGCCATAACGTCGACCAGGAAGCGCCTGGGGCGATTGCCGTCCCGGGCGCAAAAGGCAGGGATGAGACCAGACCTGACGGCTCACCTGACCGCCACGGCATCGGGCCGCGGCGAACCGAGCGACGCTGCGTGCCCGGCTGCGGGCGGCGACGGTGCTCTTGCGGGCGGCTCGGCGGAGGTCATGCTGTACCTGCGGCTGAGCGGGCGGCAGCCTGCCTGGCCACCAGGCTGATTGCCGGACATCGGAGTCATCACGATGAGCAGGACCGACGGCGCCGGGGGCGAGGCCACCCCGAGCGTGGCACCGGCCGCCGCCGCTGGCCCGGCCGTTGCGAACCCGGGCACGTATGCGTTCGGCAACGAGCGGCAGGTGCAGCCGGAGCGGCTGCAGTTGCTCGCCGGACTACTCGACGAAGGCACCTTCACCTTGCTGGCGGCGCTCGGCGTCCGCCCGGGATGGCGCTGCCTGGAGGTCGGCGCGGGTGGCGGCTCGGTCGCCGCCTGGCTGGCCGGGCGGGTCGCCCCCGAGGGGTTCGTGCTGGCCACTGACCTGGACACCACCGTCCTGCGCGGCCTGGACCATCCCTGCCTGCAGGTGCGCACCCACGACATCGTTCGCGACCCGCTCCCGCATGCCGACTTCGACCTAGTGCACGCCCGGCTGCTGCTGGCCTGGCTGGCCCGCCCCCAGGCCGGGCTAGCCCAGATGGCTGCCGCGCTGAAACCGGGCGGCTGCCTGCTGACGGAGGAGATGGACTTCCTTAGCCTCGCCCCCGACCCGCGGCTCGGCCAGGCCGCCTGCGACCTGTTCACCCGGGTCATCGGCGCCCACCACGCCGTGCTGGCCGACAGGCACGCCTTCGACCCGTTCCGCGGCCGGCGCCTGGCCGGAGACTTGGCCGAGGCGGGCCTGGTGAACACCGTGTGCCAGGGACGGCTAGCGATCTGGCAGGGCGGCCAGCCCGGCGGCCGGGTCTGGCAGCTCACCCTGATCCAGCTCCGCGACGAACTAGCCGACTCCGGGCTGGTCACCGCCGAGGAGGTCGATCAGGTCATCGAGATATGCGGCGATTCCCGGTTCCGGTTCATGTCCCAGGCCACCATCGCAGCCTGGGGTTACCGCCCCCGGTGACCCACTTCGCAGGCGCCGTGGCCGGCGCAGCGGGCGGCCCTGTCGGGGCGCAGAGGGCCAGTCTGCACCGGGCACAGAGAAAGCGTTCTGCATCTTGTCACGGAGCGGGTCAGCGCAGCTGTCAAGCACGCCAGATTCGGCAGGGAGGATGTGGGTGCTTTTGGTCCGTCGACGCATGCTTTGTTTGTCACGGTGAGTTATTCCCGGCCTGGCCGAGGGGTAAACGGGATGGTCGGCAGGCCAGGGGGTGCCGACGGCAGCCGGTCTTCGGGCCGCGGGCAGGCGAGCGTGCCGATGTGACAGCGCCGGGTCCGGGGTGCAGGCGCGACGGCTGGCCGGGCTGCTGCGGCCAACACAGTCCGGGTCCGGGAGGCGTCCAACACGCCGGTAACACGAACAAAACGGCATTCTCCGGCACACTGTGGCACCAGTGTTAATATCGGTGTGTCAGCCTAACTACCAGGATGGATGCGCTCTAGCTGGGCTGACTGATTAATACTCACCCGGTGACGTCGGAAGCGACAGACCTTCTGAAAAGCGGCAGCGGGCTGGGAAACGGCCACCGGTCCAGCGCCGGGGCACGCGCAGCCGGGCCGGTCAGACAGGAGGCTGACCCCGGCCTCTCGCAAGGGGCCGGGGTCTGCTTAAGGCCTTCGCGGGCCGTCAGGGCGATCCCGGTGGCCCGGTAATCGCAGCCCGGCCCTGAGGATCATGACCGTCAGCGTCACGGGCCTTCTGCGGAGCCGTGGTGGGCGTCGCCTTGGTGCGCCGCGTGAGCTGCGAGGCTGCCCGGAGCGGGCGCTACGGGGTAGGTTGCGGCGGGGTCGTTGCCATGGCCGCGCCCGGACCGTTCGCGGAAGAGGCTAACGACGATCAGGGCGAGGTTGCCTCCTGCGGCAGCACCGATCGTGGTGGTGACGAGCGCGAACAGCCCGGATGTCGCGGTGAACCCGAGCCACCCGCCGAGCAGGGCGCCGGCGATTGCGGCCAGGAGACCGAGTGACTTGGTGGCACGGTCCCAGTCGCGGTGAGTCCAGGCCAGGTAGAGGCCCAGCGCGATCAGCCCGCTGGGGGCGAGAATCCTGAGCAGTTCACTGGCCAGGGACAGCGCGGGCCACAGCGTCAGGACGACCAGGGCCGCTCCGAAGAAGCCGCCGAGCCCGAGCACGACCGGGACGATGGTGCGGGC
>JBAUAY010000718.1:0-2123 GCA_049676235.1 Streptosporangiaceae bacterium | reverse complement strand
CCGCAGGCCGGCGTAGCTCGCGGTGATTTCCTCCTCGAGCAGGCGGGGCATTAGCCTGCGGCCCTTGCCCAGCAGGAAGTCCAAGCCAGCCTCCGAGGTGCCGGTGGCCGTGCGGTCGTCCAGGTTCTCGGCGGTAGGGCCGAGCATGATGTTGCCGTAGATGGTGGGACTGATCAGGACGCCCTTGCCCCGGGCGGTCGGGACCGGAAGCACGATCTTGTTCACCAGCGGCCGGGCGAGCTTGTCGAAGACGAGCAGTTCTCCCCGGCGGGGGGTGATGTGGAACCGGTCGTAGCCAAACATCTGGTCGATGTAGTCGCAGCCGAGTCCCGCGGCATTGATCACCCACCGGGCCCGGACATCTGCGGTGTCGCAGTGCAAGGTGGTTACTTCGCCGTCATGGCCGACTGACCTGACCTGGTGGTCAAGGCGCAGGTCCGTCCCGCGCAGCCGGGCGTCGGTGGCCAGCGCGAGCGAGGCCGTCCAGGTGCAGATGATGGATTCGTCTGGCACGGTGAGGCCGCCGAGTGCGCCCGCGCCGAGGTCTGGGACCTGCCGGTAGACCTCGGCGGCGTCCACTACCTCGCACCGGTCGTAGCCGTTCGCGGCGGCCTTGGACCTAAGGGCGGGAAGCGCGGCGAGTTCGTCAGCGTCCCAGGCGACCAGCAGGGCTCCCGTGCGCTCGACGGGGATCCCGGTCTGCTTGGCATAGTCCGCTAGCAGGTGATAGCCGGTACGGACCAGTCGTGATTCGAGCGTTCCGGGCTTTGCGTCGTAGCCGGTGTGCAGGATGGCGGTGTTGGCCTTGCTGGTGCCGTCGCCGACGTCGGCGCGTGCGTCGATCAGCGTGGCGGACAACTCGTAGCCTGCCAGTTCGCGCGCGATGGCTGAGCCCACGATCCCGGCACCGATGACCGCTACGTCTGCGGCCGGCTGCGCCGGTGCCGCGGCCGCGCGCTGCGGGCTGGTTGCTGCGCTCATGCGAGTTCGCCTGGGAGAGTGGCGGACACGGCGGCACGCCACCGGGCGCGGTGCTCCGCGGCCCGGTCAGCTGACCATTTCGGCTCGTAGGAGTCGGCGGGCGTCCAGTCCAAGATGGCCTCCGGAAGGTTCAGCGCCGGCTCGACGGCCAGGCGCCCGAGCGCGGCGGCGCCAAGAGCGGTGGCGTTCGGTGACGGGTAGACCTCGACGGGGACTTGCAGCAGATCGGCGGTCGCCTGCATCAGGGTGCGGCTCCGGGTCAGGCCGCCGTCAGCTCGCAACCGCGTCAGCGGCGCACCAAGGTCGGTTTGCACGAGGTCGGCCAGTTCAGCCACCTGAGCGGCGATGCCATGCAGCACCGCGAGCACGAGGTGCCCCGGCCTGGTAGACAAGGTCATTCCGGTGAAGCTGGCGGTGGCATCCGAACGCCACCACGGCGCGGCCAGGCCAGCCAGGGCGGGGATGCACAGTGTTCCGTCGCCGTCCACGGCGGCGGCCCGGTCGAGATCTGCGACGGTCCCGATCAAGCCGAGGTCCTGGATCCACCGGATCGCGGACGCCGCGGTGTAAACCTGCCCGTCCAGGCAGTACAGCGTGTGGCCGCGAGCCCGCCACGCCACCGAGGTGGTCAGCCCCGACGCGGAGCGCGCTGCCCGACTGCCGGAGTTGGCCAGCAGAAATGCTCCGGTACCAAAGGTGCATTTGGCGGTGCCGGCCTCGAGGCATCCTTCGGCGGCCAGGGCCGCCTGCTGGTCGAGGATGAGTCCCGCAACCGGGGCCGGGCGGCCGAATTCCTGCGTAGTGCCGACGATCTGGTCGCTAGCCACGATCGCTGGCAGAGGCTCATCGCCGAGTTCGAAGAGGCTGAGCAGTTCAGGATCCCATTCGCCGGTATCCAGTCCGGTGAGCAGGGAACGGCTGGCGGTCGAGACGTCGGTGACGTACTCGCCGGTGAGGTGCCAGACCAGCCACGTATCGGTAGTGGTGACGACGCCTTCGGGAGTGAGGGTACGCCGCAGCCAGGCCATCTTCGGTGCGGAGAAGTAGGGATCGAGAACAAGGCCGGTCCGCTGAGCGACCCACTGCTTATCGCCGGCGAGCCCGGCACACAGCTTCTCGGCCCGGCGATCCTGCCACCCGAT
>JBAUAY010000717.1:0-5289 GCA_049676235.1 Streptosporangiaceae bacterium | reverse complement strand
CAAGCCGGGCGCAGCGTGCTGGAACTGGTCACCAGCGACAGCCCGGACCCTGGCGCCTTCCTGCTCACCGGCCGTGGCCTGACCCCGGTAACGGACTGATCGAGCCGGGCGCCAGGGCCAGGCGCTGGGCGGCGCGGACGACGCAGGCCCGCCGACGTGTGTGTTCGGCGGGGTCCGCGCCGTCGGCGCCGGTGAGCATGCGGGCGAGTTGGGGGACGGCGTGCCACCAGGCGGCCAGGGCGATGATCAGAAAGACCAGGTGGGCGGGGTCGAGGTCGTCGTCGAGGAGGCCGTCGCGCTGGGCGGCGGCGAAGGCCTGGACCTTGCGCTGGTAGTGGGCAGTGCGGTTGATCTCGTCGGCCGCGGGTCCGCCGGCCAGGCCTTCCCACTGCAGCAGCCGGGCCAGTTCGGGGTGGGCGGCGTGGTAGTCGAAGGTGTGCCCGGCGAACTCGCCGATGTCCTGCAGATTCGCTCCGGTCGCGGATACCGCGGCGGCGAGCTTATCGAGCTCCTCGCAGAGCACAGTACGGAACAGCGCCTGCTTATCGCCGAAGTAGTTGTACAGGCGTTCTTTGTTGATCCCGGCCCGTTCGGCGATGCGGGCCATGGTGGTGCCGTCGAGGCCGCGCTCGGCGAACTCGACGGTCGCCGCTTCCTTGAGGCGGCGACGGGTGCCCTCGGTGTCCCAGGCCATGCCCCACTATAAGCGAATCCAACACCAACGTTGCGGTTGTACGTGAATATGGGATACTGTATCTCTTGCCAACTCCACCGTTGGAGATGTGTTTTGGACGCGAGGGGAACCGGCGTGGACGTCAATGTGGCAGGTAAGGTCATGGTGGTTACCGGGGCCGCGCGGGGCATCGGGCGCACGCTGGCCCTGGCGCTCGCCGCCGAGGGGGCCCGGGTGGCGGTGCTCGCACGCGAGCGCAAGCAGGCGCGACTCGTGGTAGACGAGATCGGCGAGATCGCCGGAGCTCCGCTGGCGCTGGCACTGGAGGCCGACGTCAGCGACGAGGCCGCGGTGACCGGAGCCGCCGCCGAGGTCGATGCGGCCTGGGGCCGGGTCGACGCGCTGATCAACAACGCGGGGTGGATGCCAGGCCGCCAGCCGGTCCTGGAGCTGGAGCTCTCGGTGCTCGAGCGGGTGCTGCGCTCCAACCTCATCGGCAGCTTCCTGGCTACCAAGCACTTCGCGCCGCTGATGATCCGCGGCGGCGGGGGCCGCATCATCTACCTCTCCAGCGTGATGGGCGCGCAGCCCGGCCCGGGCGGCGCGCCTTACGGCGGCGCCAAGGCAGCGATCAACATCCTGGCCAACGTCGTGCACCAGGAACTCGCTGACGACGGCATCCGGACCGTCGCGATTGCCCCCGGCCTGACCGACACCCCGGGCATGCGCGCCATCGTCGGCGAGGAGTACATCGCACAGGTGGCCGGGCAGTACCCCGGCGGGCGGGTCGGCCAGCCCGAGGACATCGTGGCGCTGACCGCATTCCTGTGCAGCGACGCGGCCAGCCACCTATCCGGCACCGTGATCACGGTCCGGCCGCCGGTCTACCGCTAGGGGTGAAGTGGGCCTCGCCTGCCAGGATGGTGAGGCGCTCTTCCTGGTGGGATGGAGTGCTCGGTGATCACGCCGCCGATCAATTATCTGGATCTAAGTTTCCGGAAAAATATTGCTAGTTTTGAATTGCAAACGTAGCCTGAGGAACAGGCGCCGGGATCAGCCGCCGACGGCGGCCAGCTACGCCCGGGGTCACCGCGAGGACGGCTCACATGAACAACGGAAGCGGAACCAAGATCCTGGCGCGCACCCAGAAGGGCCGCATGCTGGCCGGGGTCTGCGCGGGATTCGCCGCCTACTTCGGCTTGGACGTGACCCTGGTCCGAGTGATCGTGGCCGTGGTCTCCGTCATCACCGGAGGCGCAGGGGTCCTGGCCTACCTGGCCGCGTGGGTGATCATCCCCGCGGAAGGCGAGAAGACCTCGATCGCCCAGAACATCGTCGGCAAGAAGTAGAACACCAGAAGCCCAGTCGGTCATAGGGCTCTAATTCGTCGCGAGGCCGGGAAGCTTGCGGGCCGGCGGGCTGGGGTGTCTGCGCCAAGGCCTGACCGTTGACACTAGCGTCCAGGTCATCCGCCCGAGTAGCGCCGTCAGTAGCCAGCCCGCCGCTGCCCAGTCCGTCACTATCCAGCGCTGCGCCGGTGAGGAGAGCGAGGACTTCGCCGATGGCAGGCTCCCGGCTGGCGGGCTCCGGCAACGGCATGTGGGCCTGGATCTGATAGCGGTTCCGGCGGCCGTCTTTGTGCTTCACCACGTAGCCAGCTTCGGTGAGATCGGCGACGATGCCATGGGCGCTGCGCTCGGTGATACCCAGGCGGTCCGCGATGTCACGCAGCCGGACCCCGGGATCACGGGCGATACACAGCAGCACACGGGCGTGATTGGTCAGGAATCCCCAGCTCGTCACCCTAGACAGATTACCCGAGGCACTTCATGCCTAAGCTCTTTTTCCTGAAATTCGTTGCCTGTTTTCGATTGCCGACGTAGCGTCGAGAGTGCAACCCGGTTCGGAACGAAGCCGGGCCTCGACTCCGAGGCACGTGCTGGGGTAACCCGACCGCAGGGAGCGTGATGAGAGCAGCGCCGGAACGACGGACGGTGGCGTACGTATCCTGTCTGGCGCTGGTCGTGGTGTGCTGCGCCTGTTCCGCGGCCGACGCCTCGATGGGAGGCGCAGCCCATTGACCGAGAAGGTGGAGAGGGTAGCCGTGCTGACTGGCACGGCGAGCCTTCCGGCTGGTCCCGCCGAGCGGCGGATGCCGGGTCGGCGGCGCCCGACGGGTGCGCCCCCGCCGCTGCCGCATCCGGTCTCGGTCACCACCAGGGCCTGGCTGGTCCTGGTGGTTGTCGTCCTGGCCGGCGTGATCCTGATCTCGGTGCGGGCACCGTCGCTCCGGCTCGATAATCAGGTCAACTCGGCGGTGCTCAGACTGTTCGCGCGAGCACGGACACCGTGGCTGACCGACGTCGCCAACGGGATCTCCGCGGCCGGCTCCGGCTGGGGGGCCACGGTGGTCGGGCTGTCGGCGGTCGTACTGACGATCGCGTTCCGGCGCTGGCGGCACCTGCTGGTGTTCCTGTGCAGCCTGTTCCTCCTCGAGGTCGCCACAACGTTGATCACCGCGGGGACGACCCGGCCGCGGCCATTCGGCGTGCTGATCATCGGTAGCTGGACGGGATATTCCACGCAGGCGCTCTCGGTGACGGTCCCCACGTTCCTGCTGATGAGCATCGTCTACTGCCTGGTCGTGCCGGGACGGCCTCGCTCCTATGCGAAGGCGGCCACCGCGGTCATCGTGACCGTGTTCTGCCTGGCCCGCCTGTACCTGGCCGTCGATCACCTAGATGACCTGCTCCTAGGGGTGGCGCTCGCCGTCGCGATCCCGGTCAGCGCGTTCCGTTTCTTTACCCCGAACGAGGTCTTCCCGGTCGCCTACCGGCGCGGCAACACCGCGCACGTAGATGTGACCGGCCGGCGCGGCGAAGCGATCCGGCAGGGCACGCACGACCAGCTCGGGTTCACCGTCACCGGCATCACGCCGGTCGGGCTCGAGTCCTCAGCCGGCTCCACGCCGCTGCGCCTCCGGGTCGAGGGCTGCCCGCAGGAGTACCTGTTCGCCAAGCTCTACACCAAGGGTCACGTCCGCGCCGACCGCTGGTACAAGATCTGGCGGACAATCCTGTACGGCTCCCTGGAGGACGAGCATCCCTTCCAGACTGTGCGGCGCCTGGCCGAGTACGAGGACTACGCCCTGCGCCTGCTGCAGGACATCGGGGTCGCCGTAGCCAGACCCTACGGCATCGTGGAGATCACCCCCGAACGGGAGTACCTGCTGGTCACCGAGTTCTTCGACGGCGCAGCGGAAATCGGCGACGCCGACATCGATGACCAGGTGATCGACCAGGGACTGCTGCTGATCCGCACGCTATGGGACGCGGGGATCGCGCACCGCGACATCAAACCGGGCAACCTGATGGTCCGCGCCGGGCAGTTGCTGCTGATCGACGTGGCCTTCGCGCAGGTGCGCCCTTCGCCATGGCGGCAGGCCGTCGACCTGGGCAACATGATGCTAGTCCTCGCGGTCCGCACCGACCCCGCGCGGGTGTACCAGCGGGCGCTGAACTATTTCACCGAGGCTGAGCTGGCCGAGGCCTTCGCCGCCACCCGCGGGGTCGCCAGCCCGACGCAGCTGCGCGCCTTCATGAAACGCGATCCCCGGGACCTGCTCGCCGAGTTCCGCAAGCTCGCCCCGCAGCGAAAGCCGATCGTGCTGCAGCGCTGGAGCCTCCGGCGGGTTAGCCTGGCCGCGGCGATGCTTACCATCTTCGCCGTACCCACAGTTTTCGGCGTCAGCTTGCTGTTGCCGGCCGCCGCCTTCACCGGGCACGCACCTGATTGCGGCACGGGCCATACGATGATCCTGGCGGCCCAGGCGGTTCCCTCGGCGGCCTTCCTGCCCTGCATCGCCGCGGTCCCGTCGGGCTGGACCGCGGCCGGCGCGCAGATCGCCAGCGGGCGGGCGACCTTCCAGCTCGACTCCGGCCAGGTTGCCAGCGGGCGGGTGACCTTCCAGCTGGGCTCCGGCCCGGCCGGGCAGCAGACGGCGACGGTCACCCTGACCGCGACCTGCGACATGACCGGCGCCCAGCAGATTCCTTCCGGCCAGCCAGGCATGAGCCAGTTCGAGCGCCCGCCGAGCCTGGTACCCGGGTACTCCGACGTTCGCTACTACGTCTTCCCTGGCGGCTGCGTGACCTACCGGTTCATCTTCACGGCCGGCGCGTCACCGGTCCTGGCCGCCACGGTAGACAGCGCCGTGGCGTTCATCCCCCGGTCGGAGCTGGTCGGCTATATCCGGCGCACCGAAGGCCTGGCCCTGTGCGGGCGAGGTGCCGCATGCCCGGGGTGACCCGGACGGGCCCGGCTCACCGGGAGGACGCGCTGCTTGGCCGTCCCCGGCGAGCCGCGTTCGTCACCGCCGGGGTGGTGGCGGTCACGGCCGTGGTATTCGCGGTGGTCGCCGACCACGGCGCGCTGATCCGCATCCAGCGGCTTGACGATGCGTGGCTGCGGCTGATGATCTCCGGCCGGACGCCGCCGCTGACCGCGATAGCCAAGGTCTTCAACGTCCTCGGGCTCGTGTACGTCACGCTGCCGGTGCGGATCGCCCTGGCCGCGTTTCTGGCGCTGCGCCGCCAGTGGTGGCATCTGGCCGCTTT
>JBAUAY010000716.1:0-2900 GCA_049676235.1 Streptosporangiaceae bacterium | reverse complement strand
GCCACGCCGTGCGCGCCGCGCAGCAGCTGGCCACCGAGGACCAGCCCCATGCCGATGCCGGTGCCGATGTGCACGAAGGCGAAGTGGTCGACCTCGCGGCCATGGCCGAGCGCGCGCTCGGCCAGGGCGGCGGCGTCGACATCGTTCTCCATCACCAGCGACGGCCCGAACGCCTCCCGCAGGCCGACCAGCGCCGCCGGGCGGTCCCAGCCGCGCAGGCCGCCGGTGAGCTTCATCGCGTTGCGCCGCGGGTCGTATACGCCCGGGCTACCGATCACGGTCTGGGTGATCGCCGAACGGGACACGCCTGCGTTCTCGCACAGCATGTCGGCGAGCCCGACGAGCTCGGCCACCCGGCTGCGGACGCTCGTGGCGCGGGCTCGCAGCGACTCCCTGACCCTGATCTCCCCGGACAAGTCGGCAATCGCGCCGCGGACGTACTCGTGCCCGATGTCCAGCCCGAGCACCAGGCCCGCGTCCGGCCTGATCTCGTACAGCCGGGCCGACCGGCCAGGCACCCCGGTCCGCTGGCCGGCGATCCGGACCAGGCCCGCGCGCTCGACGTTGTCCAGGGCAAGCGACACGGTCGGCTTAGACAGGCCGGAGACCCGGGCCAATTCGGCTCGCGAGCAGGGGCCGCGCTGACGGATGTGCTCGAGCAGGAGCTGCTCGTTCATCGCCCGGATCAGCGAAGGCCGCGCCGCGAACAGGGCCGCGCCGGAGTTCTCCGGAGGTGGCAGCGCCAGCGCAGACTCCGACGCGAACGTGGCCGACTCCGGCTCGGGCTCCGGCGGCCCCATGGGCACAGCCGTGCCCGCATCTGCCGACAGGGCTGTCACGGCGACCTCCTCCATCATGGTGCCCGGCGTCCGAGGGCGTGTTTCCAGATCCCGCATGCCCAAAGATTTCGGCCCCAGGCACCCGGACGTTAAGACCTTGCGTCAGTTCGCGGGGACTCTTGTCCCGACCAGATAGTTAGGATACTGTCCTAACAAAATTCGCGAAAGTGGTTAAGTCTCGACATTGAAATACAGTCAGACGTCTCAAATGAACACAGACGTCAGACAAGCGCGAAGGCTGCTTCGCGCGCAGGCACCAGCCTGGCACGTGCGGCAGTCACGGGCTCTGCGCGCAGCTACCAGCTCCGCGCCCGGTCAGGACCAAACAGCAGTAAGGACGAACCGCATGAGACGCCTCACCAGATACGGGGTCATCGTCGCGGCCGGCATGCTCGCGGCCGGCTGTAGCGCCGGTGCGGGCTCGAGTTCGAGTCCCGGCTCCAGCAGTAGTGCCAAGACATCGACCAGCAGCGTGCTGACCATATCCAACGAGAACGGCGCGCTTTGGACCTGCGGCTTCAACCCGCTCAACGCCTCCGACACCCTCCTGTCGGTCGGCTTCATGTACGAGCCGCTCGTCTACGTGAACCCGCTGCAGGACGGCAAGACCACGCCGATGCTCGCCTCCTCCTGGGCCTGGGGAGCAGGTAACAAATCGCTCACGTTCACGATCCGGTCGGGTGTCAAGTGGAGTGACGGCACGCCGATGACCGCGGCCGACGTGGCGTACACCTTCAACCTGATAAAGAAGTACCCGGCCCTGGACCTGACCGGGGCCTGGTCGGTGCTCTCGAGCGTCACCGCCACCGGCGCGAACACGGTCACGATGAACTTCAGCACCGTCGCCGTGCCCTACTTCTACTACATCGCGGATCAGACGCCGATCGTGCCCGAGCACATCTGGTCGAAGATGGCCAACCCGACGACCAACCCGGTGACCCAGCCGGTCGGCACGGGCCCGTACCTGATGAGCAAGTGCAGCCCGTCGAACATCACCTATACCGCCAACCCCCACTACTGGCAGCCGGGCGAGCCGAAAATCGCCAAGATCCAGTACCCGGCCTACACCAGCAACAACACGGCCAACGACGATCTGGCCAACGGGAACGCGCAGTGGGGTGCCCAGTACATCCCTGGCATCCAGGCCTTCTACACGTCCAAGAGCCCGAACTACCACTACTGGTTCCCGCCCACCGTCAACGTCTCGCTGGTCCCGAACCTGACCAATCCCCAGCTGAGCAACGTCAAGGTCCGTCAGGCCATCTCGTACGCGATCAACAGGAGCCAGGTCTCCAGCATCGGCGAGTCCGGCTACGAGCCGCCGGCGAACCAGACCGGGATCGTCACGCCGACGTTCTCCAGCACGCTGGACAACTCGGCCCTGTCGAGCTGGGGTAGTGGCTATGACCCGGCGAAGGCGAAGGCGCTGCTCGCATCGGCCGGCTACCACCTGGCCGGCGGCGTCATGACGAACGCGGCCGGGCAGAAGCTGGCGTTCAACGTGATCGACATCGGCGACTACTCGGACTGGGTCGCCTCCATGCAGGTGATCCAGCAGGACCTCAAGGCGATCGGCATCCAGATCACCCCGCAGAACCTGTCGAACACCGACTTCGACGCCGACCTGTACTACGGCAAGTACCAGATGGCCTACTACGACCAGCAGACGTTCGGCCCGAGCGCGTACTACGAGCTGAACAACTGGCTCAACTCCGCGAACACGGCGCCGGTCGGCAAGGTGGCGGCCAGCAACTACGAGCGCTACAGCAGCAAGACCACCGATGCCCTGCTCAACCAGTACGCGACCACCACGAGCGCGTCCCAGCAGCAGACGATCATGAATCAGATCCAGCAGGTCATGGTGGGCGCGGTGCCCATCATCCCGGTGGTGGAGGCGGTGGACTGGTACCAGTACGACACCGGGGCCTTCAACGGCTGGCCCACACCAGGCAACCCGTACGCCCAGCCGTCCGCGTACTCCTACCCAGACAACGAGCAGGTGCTACTGCATCTGTCGCCGAAGTGAGTTACCGCCGCGTGCCAGGGACCCCGGCGGGTCCC
>JBAUAY010000715.1:0-4713 GCA_049676235.1 Streptosporangiaceae bacterium | reverse complement strand
TCGGTCGAGGACACGATCGCGATCCTGCGCGGGCTCAAGGGCCGCTACGAGGCCCACCACCAGGTGCAGATCTCAGACGCGGCGCTGGTCGCCGCGGCCGCGCTCTCCGACAGGTACATCACCGCGCGGTTCCTCCCGGACAAGGCCATCGACCTGGTCGACGAGGCCGCCTCCAGGCTGCGGATGGAAATCGACTCCCAGCCGGTGGAAATCGACGAGCTGCGCCGCGCCGTGGACCGGCTGAAGATGGAAGAGCTCGCGCTGGCCAACCAGGAAGACGCGGCCAGCAAGGACCGGCTCGAGCGACTGCGCGCCAACATGGCCGATCGCCAGGAGCAGCTGAACGCGCTGGTGGCGCGCTGGGAGCAGGAGAAGTCGGGCCTGAACAAGGTCGGCGAGCTGAAGAAGCGGCTCGATGAGCTGGAAGGCCAGCTCGAGCGCGCCGAACGCGATCATGATCTTGAGAGCGCGGCCCGGCTGAGGCACGGCGAGATCCCCGCGGTCAAGGAGCAGCTGGCCGAGGCAAGCACCGCAGCTCGTTCGGCCGCCTCGGACGAAACCGGCGCGGCCGGAATCCCGGCTACGGCGCCCATGGTGAAGGACGAGGTCGGGCCGGATGACGTGGCGGACGTCGTATCCTCCTGGACCGGGATCCCCGCCGGCCGCCTGCTCGAGGGGGAAACCGCGAAGCTGCTCCGGATGGAGGCCGAGCTCGGCCGGCGGGTGATCGGCCAGACGCGCGCCGTGCAGGCGGTCTCCGACGCCGTCCGGCGGGCCCGGGCGGGCGTATCCGACCCCGACCGGCCGACCGGCTCGTTCCTGTTCCTCGGGCCGACCGGCGTCGGCAAGACGGAGCTGGCCAAGGCGCTCGCCGGGTTCCTCTTCGACGACGAGCGGGCCATGATCCGGATCGACATGAGCGAGTACGGCGAGAAGCACTCGGTCGCACGGCTGATCGGCGCCCCGCCGGGCTACGTGGGCTACGAGGAGGGCGGCCAGCTCACCGAGACGGTCCGCCGCCGGCCGTACTGCGTCGTGCTGCTCGACGAGGTGGAGAAGGCACACCCTGAGGTCTTCGACGTCCTGCTGCAGGTGCTCGACGACGGACGGCTCACCGACGGCCAGGGTCGCACGGTGGACTTCAGGAACACCATCTTGGTGCTCACCTCGAACCTCGGGTCGCAGTTCATCGCCGATCCCGCGTTCGGCGACGAGACGGCCAAGCTGGACGCGGTGATGGCCGCGGTCCGGGCCGCGTTCAAGCCCGAGTTCCTGAACCGGCTCGACGACGTGATCGTCTTCGACGCGCTGTCGACCAGTGAGCTCACCCAGATCGTCGACCTGCAGGTCGACCGCCTGGCTGCGCGGCTGGCCGGCCGGAGGCTGACGCTGACCGTGACGCCGGCCGCGAGGGAATGGCTGGCGCTGACCGGGTTCGACCCGGTGTACGGAGCCCGGCCGCTGCGCCGCCTCGTCCAGTCCGCCGTGGGCGACCAGCTCGCCCGGGCCCTGCTGGCCGGGGACATCCTCGACGGCGACGAGGTGAAGGTCGACGTGGACGAGGCTAGGGACGCGCTCAGCGTCACGCGCGCCGAGCGCTGACCTTCGGCCGCCCTAAGGCCGGGTTCTGCCGGCAGGATTCAGACTCCTGCCGCAGGCCCGGCCTTTCTGTCGTCGAGCATCTTGTCGTAGTCGTCTTCCGGCAGGCCCAGGTCGACGCGGAGCCGGTACCGCAACCGGAGCAGCAGTTGCAGCTCGTCGCGGTCGTCCCCGCGCATGCAGGCGTCGACCCCGGCCGTGGCCCAGTCGAGCGCGCCTGCCAGGTCGCCCTGCTCGGTGAGCAGTTCGGCTACCTCATCGCACGTGCGCGGCAGGCTCCTGCCGTCGGACTCTCGCAGTTCGCGGAGCAGCGCCTCGGCATCGGCCACGCGGCCCAGCGCGAACATCGCGCGGGCCAGCGGAACCCTCGGATCATCGAAGGTCGGCCCGGCATCCGCGATCGCGCGGCGGAACTCTTTCACCGCCTCGGCGGGGTCGTCAGCGAGCAGCCACTGCTCACCCGCCCGCATGTGCGCCTCGGCCCGGGACATTTCGCTCGCCGAGGCCTGGACCGCCAGCCGGCTCATCCGGACCGCGGCCCGCTTGTGGTTGCCGGTGCGCGCCGCGTTGACCTCAATCGCGTCGAACAGCTCCCCAGACAGCACAACCACGTTGGCAACCCTACCCACCGATGCCGTGGACAATCCGGGCGTCCTTACGTTTTACCGGCGGGTTCGCTCGAGTGCGTCCCAGAAACCCCGGCGCAGTGCGTGCCTGACCTCGTCGTGCAGCAAAAAGTCGATCGGCAGCGCCGAGCCCTGCAGCAGCCTGGCCTCAAGGTCGGAGGGCATCCGCGGCTTCCTGGCCAGCACCGCCTCCAGCCATAGCGCCGGGGCGTCCCTGGCGACCGAACCGCCGAACTCCTGCCCCTCCTCGTGCGCCGCCTGCACGGCATCGGACAGCGCGGCCCCGATCCCGGAACCCCCAGGACCCCCAGAGCTCCCGGGAACCGACGAACCCGCGTTCTGGTAGCTGGGGGTGGCCGGGCTCACGATCGGCTGCGGGCCGCTGTAGGGGGCACTGCGGGCCGATCCCTGGCCCTGGCCGCCGTGCTGGCCCGGCATCGGAGCGGACCTGGAGACCTCGGGATACCCGACGCCGATCGGCCCGGGCTGGCCCTGATTCGCCGTGTTGCGCGAGGAAGGCAAGCGCCGCAGCTGCCCGGGAGAAGCCGGGGCGACTTCGGAGCCGGAGACGCCAGGCTGGCCCGGCGCCCCGGCGAGCCCGGACGCCGCCGGTCCCGCCTCGGGTGTGCCCTGAGGTCCAGGCCCGGAACCTGGCCCTGGACCCGGGGAGTAATTGGCGATCTCCTCGGCGGCGCGGGCGCGGGCGGGCGGGTTCTGCGACACCGGTTCCTGCCGGTCCGGCCGGCTCCGCGCGTTGGTCACCGGCGGGGCGTAGATGTCGGCCCTGGCCGGGATGTCCTGGCGAGCGGGGATGTCCTGGCGGGTCGGGATGTCCTGGCGGGTCGGAGGCGGCGCGTCGCCGTTCACGGCCGGCTGCGCGGTCCGCTCGTCGCGGGACCTGTCGTCCCGCGCGTCCCGCCCGTCACGTGCCTCCCGTGCCTCGCGCGCCGTCGTCCGCGGCAGCTGCAGCGCGGGCCGCTGGTACTCCGCCACGACCGGCGCGGTGTAGATGGCGGGCGGCGCGTGGTTCCCAGATGGCGCGGGCACCTGCTGGTAAGACGCCACGCCCGCCGTCGAGTGGCCGTTGGCCAGCGGCCTGGCCAACGCGAGGTCGCCGTCCTCGTCCGCGTGGGCGGGCTCGGCTCCGGCGATCAGCTCCACGTAGGGCCGCAGGTGGTCGCCGCCGATCTCGATGATGTCATCGGACTCCTGGCGGAGCGACCGCGAGATGGTCCAGTTCCCGTCCACTGCGATGTGCACCAGCGTGACCCGCATGCCGAGGTCCTGGACGTCGGCGATGACCTGGGCCAGATCCTCTTCGGCGCTGATCACCAGAGCGTCGCTGATCGCGTTGTTGCGGGCCAGCGTGGTCAGGTCGCGGTGAATCTCGGTTTCCACGCCCTCGCGCCGACCGGGGCGGATCTTCGCGATGCGGAGCTTGATCCCAGGCACGTCGGCCAGCGCGTCCTGCTCGGCGGTGCGGCGGCCGTCCACCGTAGCCTCGTACCAGTAGCAGCGGAGCAGCGGCAGGCCGGACCGTTCCCTGGCCAGACTGGACAGCAGCTGCAGAAGTCCCTCATAGTCCCAGGAGACCGACTCGCCGCGGCGCGTACCGTGCACGGCCATGGCACCATCCGTGAGCACGTAACTCGCGTCAACGAACAGCGCGCAGCGATCCACGGCCCCACCGTCCTTCCCTCGGGCAGCGGCCGGCTTTTCGGCACGGATATGGACCCGACGGCTCTAAGAGTAGTGAAGTAACCTTCCCGGGGATGCCATTCCGCGCATTCCCGCTGCCTGGAGGACGTTAGTCACGCCGCAAACCCCCTGCCACCCGGGCCACGGCGGGCGCAAATCTTACGCAGCTCAGGGCCGGTCCGGCCCTGGCGGATCGGTCGCCGCACTACTGCGCTGTGCCCTTGCCGGCGCGCTGGCAACTTCAGCGGACCCGATGGTAATCATGCGCACGGTGATCCTCACACTTGCCCCGGAGGCCTCGCCTTGCGGCGAACTCATGGGTGAGATGGTGCACAAGCGGTGCCCGTGGGGCATCCGAGACGTTGCGCCAGCGCCGGAGAATGCGCGGCGGGCAGAAAGAGTGAATGAAGCGGACCGGACCCCGGCGCCGGCGGGCCATCCCTTAGGATCACGTCCCGTGAGCGACCGGGCCGAACTACTCGCGGCGATCAAGGCGAAGGCCGTCATCCGCGGCGACTTCGTTCTCTCCTCGGGCCAGCACGCCGACTGGTATGTCGACCTGCGGCGGATCCTGCTCGACGGGCGGCTAGCGCCGCTGGCCGGCCGGGTCATGCTCGAGCTGACCGCGGACCTGGCCTACGACGCGGTCGGCGGGCTCACCATGGGCGCCGATCCGGTGGCCACCGCGATGATGCACGCCGCCGCCAGCCGCGGCACCCCGGTCGACGCGTTCGTGGTGCGGAAGAAGGAAAAGGATCACGGTACGCAGCGACGGATCGAAGGTCCGGAC
>JBAUAY010000714.1:0-7305 GCA_049676235.1 Streptosporangiaceae bacterium | reverse complement strand
CCGCCCGACCTGTGCGCGCGCTGGAACCGATCGGCGTTACCCGCGGTGCCGCTGCCCGCGTGTGCTCAGCCGTGCCATCGCCACCCGGCCTGCGGCAGCGCGGTGCCACGGTAGCTGGCCGGGCCCGCGCTCTTCAGCAAGGCGACGAGGATGGCGGCCAGGCCCAGGAGGCCGGCCGCGCCCATGGCCGGGCCGGTGAACAGGGAGTGAGCCAGGATCTCAAGTAGCACACCAGACAGGCCCAGGCTGGTCCGCCAGTGCGCGCGCGTGATCTCTGCTAGCCGCATTAGGCCGATCACCGTGAGCAGCGCACTGGTACGAATGACCGGGAACCGCCTGCGCCGGGCGAGCCGCGCGGCCGGGCGGGCCCTCGACGACGCGATGGGACGCGTGCTCAGCAGTACTAGGTTCCGGCGACGGGATCGGCGAAGTCTCATGGCGGCCCCAGCAGCGAAGATGCCGCCCGAATCGGTCCGGGCTTACTCCCACCGTAGGCTCGCGGAGGATTTTGTTCAAACTTATCAGGCAGAATGAACAAGGCCCCCTCCATGTATGAGATGGAGGGGGCCTTGCCTGGCCTCGCCACGCTCGGTGGGCCAGTTGCCCGGCTTGCCTGGCGTCGCGTGCCGCCCGCCGGGGCCAGTCACCCGTGCGAAGGACCAGTTTCCTGACTCTTCTCACGTCCCGGGGTTGCCCCCGGATGGTGCCCGTTTCCAGCGGTGAGAGCATTTCTACTGCCTTCCCCAGTGTCGCGCAAGAGTATGCGGCAGTTCATTTGAGGTTTTTTCTTTATCCACACAATGTCCACAGAACGTCGGCGGTTATCCGCGCGTGGCGGCGGTTATCCACCGGGTTATACACAGCTCATCCACAGGCTACTTAACGTAATTCAGGAAATACTCATAGAGCCGTCGCTTACCGGGGTCAGGCGACGACATGGTCGGTAACCTCGAAGCCCACCACCCGCGAGGGAGGTGGCAGGTGGGCCGGGGCGGGGTAACTTAGACCACACCGCCAATACCGCAGGAGGCGCAATGTCAGAGCAAGACGACTTCGCTGAGCGGTTCCACCGGGACCGCCGCGAGCACGCAGGCGCGTCGCAGCGGCTCAACGACGACCAACTCGCCCGCCTCACCGAGGAAGAGCGGGTCGCCGCCGGACTCGACGCCTACGACCCGGACGAGGTGCCGCCGGCCACGGACACGCCGCCGCAGCCCGAGGACATCACCCTGAACGAGGACTGGCAGGAAGAGCGAGCCGAGTTCCGGCGCCAGGACGACAAAGGCGAGCTCGGGCCCGTCGACGAGCGCCACCCGTTCCCGCCCACCCGGTACGAGTGATCGCTGGGCGCGGCGAGGTTCAGGGCTAGCCGCGGGAGGCGGCCAGGGCCACGCTGGCCTCGGCGGTGTAGACCAGGAAGGTCAGGGATTCCTGGAAGTACAGCTGGACGGTGTCGGCGTCGTGGGAGAGGTAGCCGATCGACAGGTCCTGGCCGAGGCGCAGCTCGAAGTCTCCGCCGCGGGCGGAGAGCAGGAACGCGCCGTCGATGGCGGGTGCCCAGATGATCTCGCCGTCGATGACGCGGGCCAGGTGCTCACGGATCGGGTAGCCGTGGTCGGAGGTCTCGCTCACCATCGTGTAGGCGTCGGCGGACAGCAGCAGCGAGAACGGGCCGCCCACCCCGGCCAGCCGCAGTGAGCTCACCGCCTGGCTGACCGCGTTCGGGTAGTCGCGGGCCTCGGCGGGCAGGGTGAGCGCCGGGTTGGAGGAGCTCTTCCTGACCCCGGCGACCCCGGCGGCCGGGTAGCCCTCGAACACGGCGCGGTCTTCGGCGAAGCCGATCTTCTTGGCCGCGTCCTTGACCGGCTGCCAGTCCGAGTCCTGCGCGCCGCGCTCCACGTCGTCCACGTCCTGCCGGCCCACCGTGAACAAGACGCGGAGCTGGACCAGCGGCTGCGCGGTGCGCAGCCGGGCGATGACCCCGTCCGCGGGCGCCTCGATGTCGCTTAGGTGGCCGGTGCCCACGCTGGCCAGGTTCTGGCCCTCGGGCCCCGTCAGGTCCACCACCCGGCGGGCGGCCACGTGCTGCTCGAACGTCCGGCGCGCCTCCTCCTCGATGCTCGCCCAAGCGGCATCGGAAATGGGGGCGAGCTCGCGATGCAGGTTGTTCATGGCTGAGTGCTCCTCTTCAAGCTGCCGATGCCCAGGGAACCGTTATCCGCCGACCCGGCCACCGCTTCGGAACCGGCCGGACCCGGCAGGCTTGGCGGATCGGGGAGGTCGTCAAGGAAGTCCGCCGACGGCGCGAAGAACAGGCCGCCGGTGATCGCCGTGGAGAAATCAAGGATGCGGTCGTAGTTGCCCGGCGGGTCGCCGATAAACATGTTGACCAGCATCTGCTCGGTCACGCTCGGGGTGGCCGCGTAACCGGCGTAGTAGGTGCCGAACTCCCCCCGTCCCACCTCGCCGAACGGCATATTGGCCCGCAGGATCTGCCGCTGCGTGCCGTCGGGATCTTCGATGGTGTTCAGGGCGACGTGCGAGTTGACCGGCTTGACGTCGTCCGGCATCTCGATGTCGGACAGTTTCGAGCGCCCGATCACCTTCTCCTGGTCCTCGGTGGTCAGGGCGTTCCAGGCCGCCATGTCGTGCACGTACTTCTGCACGATGAGGTAGCTGCCGCCCGCGAACCCGGGATCGACATCGCCGACCAGCGCCGCCGAACCGGCCGCGGCACCGACCGGGTTCTCCGTGCCGTCGACGAAGCCGAGCAGGTCGCGCTCGTCGAAATAGCGGAATCCGTGCACCTCGTCCACCACCGTGGCCGCCCCGGCCAGCCGGGTCATCACCTGGCTCGCGAACTCGAAGCACAGGTCCATCCGCTCGTGCCGGACGTGGAAGATCAGGTCTCCCGGCGTGGACGGGGCGCGGTGCACCGTCCCGGTGAGCTGGCGGAACGGATGCAATTCGGCCGGGCGAGGGCCGGAGAACAGGCGGTCCCACGCGCTCGAGGAGAAGCCGGCGACGCAGGCCAGCGGGAGACCCGTGGCGCGGAAGCCGACCGCCCGCTGCAGGCTGGTCCAGTCGCTGAGCAGGTCCCTGACGGCCGTCTCCCCGTCCGGCCCGATCGTCAGCACCAGGAAGATCGCGGCCGCGGTGAGCGGCGCCAGCACCGGCTGCGGCTCGGGCTCAGGCAAGGGCCGCGCCACAGCGGGAACCTGTGACCACTCCGTCACCAGACCGCCCCTTCCGCGAAGGCATCGAACTCCCCACAGGCAAGATTAGCGGTGCGGTTTCGCCCCGGCCTCAGGGGGATCGCGGCGGCCGGGCACGCACCGCGGCCCGTTCGGCCATAAAGGTCTTTCAGGGCCAGCTCGATGTTCGGACGGGTGACCTCGTCCTCGATGCAGTTCGTGAGCAGCGGATGTCCTCGTACGGCTCTATGGTGCCAGGCCGCCCGCCGGCTCGTCGTTAGACTGGGCGTTCATGAGCATCGAGCCGCCTGAGGCCAAGCAGATCCCCAGCCTGCGCACATTCCACGGCGACACCGTGATCGATGAGTACGCCTGGCTCGCGGACAAGGACGACCCGGACACGATCGACTACCTCAAGGCCGAGAACGCCTACACCGACGCGGTCACGGCCCACCTGGCCCCGCTGCGCGAGCAGATCTTCACCGAGATCAAGGCGCGCACGCAGGAGAGCGACCTGTCCGTCCCGGTGCGCAAGGGCGGCTGGTGGCACTACTCAAGGACGGTCGAGGGCAAGCAGTACGCGGTGCACTGCCGCCGTGCGGTCCGGCCCGGCGAGGTCATCCCGCCGATCCCTGCGGACGGCAAGCCGCTCGACGGGGAAGAAGAGCTGCTCGACGGCAACGAGCTCGCCGTCGGCCACGACTTCTTCAGCCTCGGCACGTTCCGGACCAGCCCGGACCAGCGCTGGCTGGCCTACTCCACCGACTTCGCGGGCAACGAGCGGTTCACGCTCCGGATCAAGGACCTGGCCACCGGAGCCATGCTGCCGGACGAGATCCCGGACACCTTCGCGGGCTGCGCGTGGTCCCTGGACGGCTCCACCGTGTTCTACACGACCGTGGACGACGCCTGGCGGCCGTACCGGGTCTGGCGGCACCGGATCGGCACCTCAGCGGAGGCGGACACCATGGTGTTCGAGGAGCCGGACGAGCGCTTCCACGTCTACGTGAGCCTGACGCGCAGCGAGAGCTACCTGATGATCAAGTCGGCCAGCGTGCTGACCAGCGAGGTGTGGCTGCTGGACGCGGCCACGCCGTCGGCTGAGTTCCGCGTGGTGGCGCCGCGCCGCCAGGGCGTGGACTACGACGTGGAGCACGCCGGGGACCATCTGCTCATCCTGCACAACGACGGCGCGGAGAACTTCGAGATCGCCACGGCCGCGCTGGCCGATCCGGCCGCCTGGACCCCGCTGGTCCCGCACCGGGCCGATACCCGGCTGCTCGGCGTGGACGCGTTCGCGGACTACACCGTGGTGTACTTCCGCCGCGACAGCCTGACCGGTCTGCGGATCCTGCGGAAGGACGGCGAGCATGAGGTCGCCTTCGCCGAGCCCGTCTACCGGGTCGGGCCGGGAAACAACCCCGAGTTCCAGGCCAGCCGGTTCCGGTTGTCCTACACCTCGCTGGTGACCCCGGGCTCGGTCTACGACTGCGACATGGCCACCGGCGAGCTCACCCTGCTCAAGCGCCAGCCGGTGCTCCCCTCGCCGGACGGCACCGAGTACCGGCCGGACGACTACGAGCAGCACCGGGAGTGGGCGGTGGCCTCCGACGGCACCCGGGTGCCGATCTCGCTGGTGTGCCGCAAGGGCACGCCGCGGGACGGTTCGGCGCCGTGCCTGCTCTACGGCTACGGCAGTTACGAGATCTCCCGGGACCCGAGTTTCTCCATCCCGGTCTTGTCGCTGCTCGACCGGGGATTCGTCTACGCCATCGCGCACATCAGGGGCGGCGGCGAGATGGGCCGGTCCTGGTACACCGACGGCAAGCTGCTGCACAAGAGGAATACGTTCACCGACTTCATCGCGTGCGCGCGGCATCTGGCCGCCCGCGGCTGGACGTCGGCCGACCGGCTTGTCGCGCGGGGCGGTTCGGCGGGCGGGCTGCTGATGGGCGCGGTGGCCAACATGGCGCCCGAGGCGTTCGCCGGGATCGTGGCCCAGGTGCCGTTCGTCGATGCGCTGACCACGATCCTGGACCCGTCGCTGCCGCTGACCGTGACCGAATGGGAGGAGTGGGGCGACCCGCTGCACGACCCCGAGGTGTACGCGTACATGAAGTCGTACACGCCCTACGAGAACGTCACCGGCCGGGCCTACCCGCCGATCTTCGTGCTGACCGGCCTGAATGACACGCGGGTGACCTACCACGAGCCGGCCAAGTGGATAGCCAGGCTGCGCGCGGTGGCCGGGGGCGGCCCGTTCCTGCTCAAGACCGAGATGGAGGCCGGCCACGGCGGCCGCAGCGGCCGCTACGACGCGTGGCTGGAGGAAGCCCTCGTGCTGGCCTGGATCATCGAGACAGCCAGCGGCCTGCCTCGCGGTGATACGGCTCAGTGAGCGAATAGCGAGCTGACCGACTCGCCGTTGTGGATCCTGCTGATGGCCTCGGCTAGCGCCGGGGCCACCGACAGGACGGTCAGCTTGGGGTGCTCCGCCTGTTCCGCCGACAGCGGTGCCGTGTTAGTGCAGACGATCTCGGTCACGTCGGTGGCGGCCAGTTTGTCCAGCGCGTTGTCGGCGAACAGCCCGTGCGTGCAGGCCACGGCCACCGAGTGCGCGCCTTCCTCGTGCAGCCGGTCGAGCAGCTCGAACACGGTGGTGCCGCGTGAGATCTCGTCATCCAGCACGATCACGTCCCGGCCGCCCACGTCGCCGATGATGGCGGTGATCCGCACCTCCGAGTCGCTGATCCGCGCCTTCGCGCCCGCCGCGACCGGCAGGCCGAGCCTGCGGGCGAACGTCGAGGCGCTCTTGGCGTAGCCCAGGTCGGGCGAGACCACCACGGCGCGGGACAGGTCCCGGGTACGGAAGTGGGCGGCGAGTTCGCGCAGCGCGTGCAGGTGATCCACCGGTACCGAGAAGAAGCCGTGCACCTGCGGCGAGTGCAGGTTCAGCGTGAGCACCCGGGTGACCCCGGCGGTGACCAGCAGGTCGGCGATCAGGCGGCCGCCGATGGAGATCCGCGGCGCGTCCTTCTTGTCCGACCGGGCGTATGCGTAGTGCGGCATCACCGCCGTCACCCGCGCCGCGGACGCCCCGCGGGCCGCGTCCGCCATCAGCAGCAGCTCGACCAGGTGCTCCTGGACCGGCTTCACCAGCGGCTGGATCAGGAACACGTCCCGTTCCCGGCAGTTGGACTGCAGCTGGACCTCGAGGCAGTCGTTCGCGAACCGCTTGAGCAGCACCGGGCGCTGCGGCACGGTGAGGTGCGCGCAGATCTCGGCGGTCAGCGCCGGGTGCGCGGAGCCGCCGAAGACGGCGATCTCACGCACCGGCGGATCCCCGGCGGGCGGCATGCTCCCCCTCGCCCTGGTTTGGCGGCAGCCCGAGGCACTTCCTGATCTGCTCCTGGACCACCTCGGGTGCCGACCGCGCGTCCACCATGAAGACGTACTCCTTGCGCCGGAACAGGTCGAGTACTGGGTTGGTCTTCTCGTGGTAGTCCCGCAGCCTGACCGCCAGCGCCTCCTCAGTGTCGTCTTCCCTGGCGACCAGCTCTCCCCCGCACGAGTCGCAGCGGCCGGGAACCTTCGGGGTGCTGTCGATCAGGTTGTAGTTGATGCCGCAGTCAGCGCAGAGCCTGCGGTTGAGCACGCGGCGGCGGACGTCGGAATCGGGCAGGTCGAGCACGATGACGCCGTCGATGTCGTAGCTTTCCAGGAAGAACTCGGCCTGCCGCCGGTTCCGCGGGAACCCGTCGATGATGAAGCCGTAGTTCCAGTCGTGCTGAGTGAGCCGATCCTGGACCACCGACTCCACCAGGTCGTCCCCGACCAGCTCCCCCGCCGCCATGGTGCGCCGGACCATCGCGCCCATCTTGGTGTGGTTCTGCACGTTCCAGCGGAAGATGTCACCCACGCTGATGTGCACGAGGTCAAGGTCGGACGCCAGCAGCTGGCTCTGCGTACCCTTGCCGCTGCCCTGCACGCCCATGATCACGTATTTGCGCATGTCATCAGCCTGGCATACGCAGCGGGGTATCGGTATCCTGCGGCGATCCGGCGGGATTATCGGGCGCGGCGGGTTCCCGGTGGGCGGGCCGCCTCGGCC
>JBAUAY010000713.1:0-6157 GCA_049676235.1 Streptosporangiaceae bacterium | reverse complement strand
TCGTAGCGGAAGCTGACGGCCGGGACATCCGGGGACGGCTCCCGGGTGCTGAGCGAGCCGTGCGCGCCGAGGTGCCAGCGCTGCTGCGTAGCGCCTGACGGCGGCCAGCCTGCGATCTCGCGCCACTCCCCCGCTCCCTCGCCGCCGACCCAAATGCGCACCGGGTGGTCCGGGCGAGCGGACGGCGCCGAACCGTTGCCGTGTGCCTTCCCGGGGCCGGCGTAGCGGTCGAGCCAGGCCATGCTCTCCACGATCGCGGCGGCGCCCTTGGATGTGAGGTCCAGGTGGGACCACGGCCCGACCAGCAGCCGGGTGGGCACGCCCCGGGCGGCGAGCGTGCGGTACTGCTCGAGGGTCTGCTCGATGAACAGGTCTTGCCAGCCGCCCACCACCAGGACCGGGACCGTGATCCGCTCCAGCGCGGCACCGCACTGCAGCGGAGCCCAGAACGGGTCGGTGAGCTGCGGATGCTCCAGCCACCTCTCAGAGGAGGTCGGCTCCCGGCCGAGCAGGTCAGGCACGCCCGCCGTGACCGGCAGCCGGTCGAGCACCGGGCGCAGCCGCCGTTCGGCCGTGGCCATGCGCACGACGCCCTGCAGCGCGCCGGTGCTCTCCTGATGAGCGATCAGGTCGGTCCAGCCGACGTAGTTGTACAGGTCGAAGACGCCGTTGCGGTACGCGCTCCGGCTGAAGTCGTGCGGGCCCACGTGCACGATGGCCGCGACCAGTTCTGGCGGCGGGTCCATGGCCAGCGCCCACTGCACGAACCCGAGGTAGCTCGCGCCGTAGGTGGCCAGCCGTCCGTCGAACCAGTTCTGCTGACGCAGCCAGGCGACAGTGTCCTGCCCATCCGCGATCTCGTGGCGCATCGGCTCGAACTGCCCGCCGGAGCCGAAGGTACCGCGGCAACTCTGCAGCAGCACGTGGTAGCCGCGTTCGGCCAGGATCTGCGCGCTCATCAGGCCGAACGGGCCGCTGCGGCCGTACGGGCAGCGGACCAGCACGGTGGCCGCCGACGCCACGCTGACCGGCAGGTAGTGGTCAGCCAGCAGGACCGTGCCGTCGGACATCGGCACGTGGAGGTCGCGCTCGACCGTGACCTGATTCCGCTGCGGCGGCAGCGACCACGCCCGGGACAGCACCTTGCTGAGCGTGGCCGCCGCCGGGCTCAGCCGGCGGGGCAGCGGGACGGCATTGGCGTCCGGGCTCTTCACGTTCTGTTGCCGCATCAGGCTGTCCTTCCCGCCACGACCACGCCGGCCGGTACGACGTCGTCGCCAGCCAGATATTCGACAAGAACATCAAAACCCGGCATCTCTTTGTAGCGCTTGCGCCGGGCAGAGCGCAAGCCCTGACATGATGCCCTCGGCGAAGCCCGGCTGGCCTCGCGGCCCGGCGGCCATAGCCTGGGCGGCATGACGGACGTACGGCTGGTAAGGGCGGGCGGGATCCGGCTGGCCTACCGTGAATCAGGCCCGGCCTCGGCGCCGCCGCTCCTTCTGCTGCATGCGCTGGGCGAAAACAGTACCGACTGGGACCGGGTGGCGGCGGCCCTGGCGGACTCCTGGCACGTCTACGCGCTCGACCTGCGCGGCCACGGGCGTAGCGACTGGCCGGGGACCTACACGCTGGCGCTGCTGCGTGACGACGTGCTCGCGTTCCTCGATGCTCTGAAGCTGCCCCAGGTCACCGTGATCGGGCACTCGATGGGCGGGGCGGCCGCGTACCTGGTGGCCATGCGGCAGCCCGAGCGGGTCAGGCGGCTGGTGCTCGAGGAGCCGGCGCCTCCGTGGCCACGCGTACCGCCGTCCCAGGTCCGGCCGCCCGGGCCGCTTCCCTTCGACTGGGCCGTGACCGTGCTGAGCGCCGAGGCCAGCGATCCCCAGCCTCCTCGCGCGACGGCCTGACCGCGATCACCGCGCCGACGCTGGTCATTGCGGGCGGGCCGGACAGCCACGTCAGCCAGGACCGGCTCGCGGACATGGCCGCGCTCATCCCCGGCGGCCAGCTGATCACGATTACCGCCGGGCACCTGGTGCACGCGGCGCAGCCCGCCAGGTTCACCTCGGCCGTGGCCATGTTTCTTGCCGGTTCCGGAGGGCCAGCCGATCCACCGGCCTAGCGTCAGGCGGCGGAACTGTCGCCGGCGGCGGCGGTACGGCTGGGCGCCGTTTCGAAGTCCGGCGTCACGGCGTCGTCGTCGTCTGTCCCCTCATCATCCGGCCCCTTATCGCCCGGCTCCTCGTCGGCGAGGTCGTCGTGCGGCGCGGCAGGCCAGGCGTAAGCGTCATGGGCGGCTGACGGGCCAGGGCCTGACGCCGGGTGCGGGGTGAAGAGCATCCACGCGCACGAGACGGCCACCGCAACGAGGAACCCGCAATAGATCCAGAACGCCGGTGTAAGACCGGAACTGATCGTGAGCCCGATCTGCGAGGCCTCCCCGGACGAGATACCAAACTGCGCCGGCGAGGCGCCCCCGCCCGCCTGCACGAGGGCCGAGATGGCCTGGGCCGCCATCGGGATCACGGCCCCCGCGAGCAGCACCGCCCCGTAGCGGACCGGACGCCAGAGTGCGGCCGCGACCACTACCGCGGCGAGCGCGAGCATTACGGCCACGTCCCCGGCGATCACGAGTCCCGGGTTGGAGAAGGCGTTGCCCGCCGTAAGCGACTCCGACTGCCCGGCCGCTGTCCGCAGCGTGAAGATGTCCCACGCCGGGGCGAACGCGGCGGCCAACCCGAGGCCGGCCAGCACCAGCATCACAACGGGACCAAGCTCAGCCCCGCGCGGCCGTGCCAGCGAGTCCTGGTGGTCCGGCTGCCCGGCGTCAGCCGACCGGTGCAGGAAAGCCACGACCGATCCCGCCGCACAGGCTAGCCAGCCGACGAGGGCAAGCACGAGGCCTGCCCCACCGGCGTGCCCTCCCCCGGCGATGGCGGTTCCCGCGTCCGCGAAGAACAGGCCGAACGTGACCAGGCTCAGCCCCAGGCTGAGGAGAGCTCCAAGCCACAGGCGGGTGCCGCCGAGGAGGATCAGCACGGCGCCCGCCGTCCAGACGGCGAGGTAGATGACATGCGGGATAAGCTGGTCGGCCTGCTGGGCGAGGCTGGACCCGCCGAGGTACGCGGGGAAAAGCCCGGCCACCCCGGCGATGACGCCCAGGGCGAGCAGCGCCGCCGCGGCGATGGCGCCCGTCCTTCCGCTGACCGCTCGAGTAACGCGCCGGCTAGGACCGTACGAGGCTGTGCTCTGTCCGTACGAACCAACGAACTGGCCGTACGGAGCGGGGCGGCCGCCCGCGACCACAACGGTCTCTCCGGCCATCTCACCAAGCGGGGCTGTATTCTGGCCGAACGGACCGGGGTTTTCGTTGACCCGCACGGCACTGGCGCCAACCGGAGGGGTGCGCCGGCCTACCGGGACGATCGCCCCCGGCGCCTCGATGCTCGCAAACCGGGTCCACGCGGCGGACCAGCCCTCGGGGGTCTCGGGCCACCACTCGAGCGGCTGCGAACGCGGCCCTCCGGTTATCCAGATGCCGTAGAAGTCCCGTCCTCGCCCGATCTCGTATTTCGCTCCCCGATACGTGATGGTCACGTTGTCAAACACGATCCAGCCCTCTCCTGCTCCTGCCGTAGCCCGCCCCGTCGTGTCTCGCCCGGAACCTAACCAAAACCTAGGAAGCCGGCCTGTAGACCGGCTGAGCAGTCTCTCAAGCATTCCTGACTCTTTAATCCGCAGTAGAGCGTGGAACCACGCAGGATCCGGCCGTTCTTCGCCGACCGTGAACTCGGCCGCGGGCATCCGCATCGGCGCCGGCGTTGCGCGCCGCGATCCTCGACCGCTATCGGCAGGGGAGCTGATCCGGTGCCTACTCCCGGCGCAGCAGCCGCATCGGGAGGCCCTGGCCCGGGCGCAGCGTGACGTTAGCGATGGGCGCAGGGATGCCCCGCACGGTCAGTTCCAGCCGGTACCGCTGGGCTATCGAAGCAAGGACCAGGACGGCCTCCAGCTCCGCGAAAGACTGGCCGACGCACGCGCGGCGTCCGCCGCCGAACGGGATGTAGGCGTAACGCGGCCGATCACCGGCTCCGGGCAGGAAGCGGCCAGGGTCGAACCCGGCCGGGTCAGGCCAGAACTCCCGGTGCCGGTGTACCAGGTAGGTCGAGATCGTCACCTGGCTACCGGCCGGAACCATAACCCCGGCCACGGTATCGTCAGCCAGCGCACTTCGCTCGATGGTCCAGGCCGGCGGGTACAGGCGCATGGCCTCGTTGACCACCGCCGCAGTCCAGGGCAGCCTGCTGGCGTCACCGGCCGTGGGCACGCGCCCGCCGAGCACCGAGTCGACCTCCTGTTCCAGCCTCTCCCGCGCTGAGGGAAAGGCTGAGAGCAGCGCCAGCGACCAGGCCAGAGTGTTAGCGGTGGTCTCGTGCCCGGCCAGCATGAACGTGCCGACCTCGGCACCGATCTCGGCGTTGGTCAGGTCTGCGGTGAGCAGCACGTCGAGCAGGTCACCGTCCCCGCCGCCATGGGCTCGCCGGTCGCCGATCAGCCGACCGACCATGCCCTCGACTCCCTCCTTGGTGCCCCCGACCCGCCTGGCCAGGATCTTGATCGCATGGGTGGAACGCGGCCCCCAGGGCAACGGCAGGAACGCGGCGAGCACGGCGATGCGCTGTCCGGCGTCCATCGCCTTGGCCATCTCCTCGGCGTCGCCAGTCAGATCCGCGCCGAAAAGCGCGCCGCCGACGATGTCCAGCGCGAGTGCGCTTGCCTGGCGGCGCACGTTCAGCACGGCACCGGAAGGCATCTCATCCCACCCTTTGAGCATGCGCTGCGTAGCGTCGCACATGGCCGGCCCGAACCGTACGACGTCCCGCCGTGAGAACACCGGCTGGATCAGCCGCCGGTGACGGCGCCAGTCCTCCCCTTCGCTGGTCAGCAGGCCGTTGCCGATCAGCGCGCGCAACGGCCGGTAGGTGGCGGCCTTGATGTAGTTATCCTGATTCACCGCGAATACGTACTCGGCGTGCTCCGGCCTGCTGAACAGGAACGAACTGCGGCTAGGCCCGATCGCCATCCGCACCGCATCGCCGTAGCGGGCCGCGAGCTTGACGTGCACTTCCAGCGGATCGCGGAACAGCGTGGCCATGATCAGTGCGGCCTCGCGACCCGTCGGTCCAGGCGTCGTCAGCCTTGTCCTCATTGCACCATCTTGACTCTGGCGAGCACTGGCGGCTAGCTGCGGTCCTTTCGTGCCTGACATGAACGGCACTGTGGCCCGTCGGTCTCGGCGGCGGACAACCTGAAGCGGATAGTTTGACGCAACCAGAAGGTTGCTATAGATTTATTGCAATCGAATGGTTGCTATAAGCGGAGGTTCTCTCATGCCCATCCCGGATCGCATCGAGCGCACTATCGATCTCGCCCAGCCGCCGCAGCGGGTATGGGAGGCGCTGACCAGCGCAGAAGGACTCGGCGGATGGTTCGGCCATCGCGCCAGCGTCGACTTGCGCCCGGGCGGCACGGCCTACGTCGAGTGGGATGATGAGAATGGCTCAAAGGCGACACTGACGATCTCGGTCGTGGAGCCGCCAACCAGGTTCGCCTGGACGTGGGGGATCCAGGGGCTGCCCGCCACCGATCCGCGCCGTACCTACGTCGAGTTCATCCTCAGGCCGAGTGGCGGGGGGACACGGCTGACGGTGACGGAGTCCGGATTCGCGCAGGTGCCCGAAGATCTGCTCGATACCGCCTATCAGGGCAATGTCGAGGGCTGGCGCAAGGAGCTGGCCGAGCTGGCCGACTATCTCCATGCCGCGGCCTGACCCGGAGGCAGTCGCGGAAGCGGTCTTCGCCGCGCTCGCCGAGCCGACCCGGCGCAGCATCCTCAGTGCCCTCGCTGCCCGTGGCCCGACAACGGCGACCGGCCTGGCCGGGCTGCTGCCCATCTCACGGCAGGCGATCACCAAGCACCTCGAACTGCTCGCCGCGGCGGGCCTCGTACTCGCCGAACCTGGTGAGCGCCGCCGGATTCGCTACCGCGTCAACGCGGCGCCGATGGCGATTGCCCAGTCCTACCTCGCGGCGCTGGCCCGGGACTGGGACGGCAAGCTGGCCCGGCTGCAGCGCTCGCTGGACGCCTCGGCTCCCC
>JBAUAY010000712.1:0-4052 GCA_049676235.1 Streptosporangiaceae bacterium | reverse complement strand
CCGAGACGCTGCAGATCCTGTACAGCCTGGACGGCGCGCGGCGGCTTCCCGAGGTCGAGCTGGGATGGCTGTCCGGCTACGAGGGCAGCAGCCCGGTCCGCACCGGCAACGCCGCGGCCGGGCAGCTGCAGCTCGACGTCTGGGGCGAGACACTGGACGCCTTGTTCCTGGCCCGGCAGGCCGGTCTTCCCGCCGACCACGACGCCTGGGCGCTGCAGGTCGCTCTGATGAACTACCTCGAATCAGCCTGGCGCGAACCGGACAACGGATTGTGGGAGGTGCGCGGCGACCGGCAGCACTTCACCCACTCCAAGATCATGGCCTGGGCCGCCGCCGACCGGATGGCACGATCGGTCCGCGGGTACGGCCTGCCCGGCCCCGCGCCGCGATGGGAAGCGCTCCGCGAGCAGATCCACCACGACGTCGTGACCCACGCGTTCGACGCCGAACGCAACACCTTCACCCAGGCCTACGGATCGGCCGCGCTGGACGCCAGCCTGCTGCTGATCCCCCGCGTCGGCTTCCTGCCCGCCACCGACCCGCGGGTGCTGGGCACGATCGCCGCGGTCCGCCGCGAACTGGGCGACGGCGACCTGGTCAGGCGCTATTCGAGCGCCGAGACCGACGACGGCGTCAAGGGCAGCGAGGGCCTGTTCATCGCCTGCTCGTTCTGGCTCGTCGACGCTCTGCACGCCTCCGGGCAGCAACAGGACGCCATCGACCTGTTCGAGCGGCTGCTGCTGCTCCGCAACGACGTCGGGCTGCTGAGCGAGGAATGGGACCCGGGCGCACGGCGCCAGCTGGGCAACACGCCCCAGGCCTTCAGCCACTTCGCCCTGGTCATCAGCGCCCTCCAGCTGCACATGGGGAGCGCGGTCCGCAGCGACAACCCGATGCTGGTATGACGACCAGGCCAGGAACGGCGATCGACCGGGTCACGCTGATCGTGACGGACCTGGACCGGGCCGAAGACGACTACGTCCGGACCTTCGGGTGCCGCGTCGAACAACGCGGCGGCATCGACCCTGCGCTGACCCGGGTGCTGTGCATCCGGCAGGCTCGCGGGCGGCGCTCGTTGCTGCGGCTGGGCCGCGAGCGGATCGAGCTCCTGGAATTCACGGACTCGGCAGGACGCCCGTACCCGCCCGGCAGCACCAGCACCGACCTCTGGTTCCAGCACATGGCGATCGTCGTGAACGACATGAGGCAGGCCTATCTGCGAGTCATGGCGAACCGGCGCTTCCGGCCCATCAGCCGCAGCGGTCCGGTACGGCTGCCGGACGACTCCGGAGGCGTGACGGCGTTCAAGTTCCGTGATCACGACGGCCACCCGCTGGAACTGCTGGCATTCCCCGAGGGGCATGTCCCAGGACAATGGCGCACCGCCAACGGCGCCGGCTGCTTTCTCGGTGTCGATCACACCGCTATCGCGGTCAGCGACTGGGCTCGCAGCGCCAGGTTCTTCGGGTCTGTATTCGGGTTCGGCACCGGAACCCGCACCGAGAACCGGGGGCGCGAGCAAGCCGATCTCGACGACGTCGACGACGTGCACGTCAGCGTCACCCGGCTCGCGCCGGATCTGCCTGCGCCGCAACTGGAATTGCTGCACTACCGCGTGGGCACGCGCCGGCCAATTCCGCACGATACCGCCAGCAACGACATCGTGGCCACACACTGTGTGGTGCGGGTCGCCTCGCTCGAGGCGACGGGCGCGGCGCTCGCCCGCTGCGGCATGCCCCTGGCCGGCGATGACGTCATGATCCTGGACGGCGGCATCCGCGCCGCCCTGGTATCGGGACCTGACGGGCACCGCTTCCTGGCCGAAGAGCAGGCGGTTCTCGGGTTACGCCGAAGTCGCGGCGTGCTCGCGCAGATAGCGCACCAGCCCGGCGGCGTCGTCGGGGACCAGCCGGCCGATGGCCCCGCTGGAGTAGACGCTGACCACGACCTTGCCCGCCGGGTCGAGGACGAAGCCGGTGGACTGCAGGTACACCGGGTCCGGGTTGACGAAGGCGCCGGTCAGGCCGGCGACCGCGCGTGCGTCGGCGCCGAACCCGACCGGAAAGGTCAGGCCGTGCTTGGCGATGAGGCCGGCGGTGGCGGCTTCGTCATCGACGGACAGGGCGACGACCTGGACGCCAGCGTCGGCCAGGGTGGCACTGGCGCGCTGGAAGGCGCGCAGCTGGGCGTTGCAGTAGGGACACCAGGCGCCGCGGTAGAACAGCACGATGCCGAATTGGCCGGCGAACGCCTCCGGCACCGTGACGGTCGTGCCGCCGGGGACGGTAAGCATCAGTTCCGGGAAAGTGTCACCGGGGTGCAGCAAGACATGGGCAGGCTCCTCATCGGTATCGGGTTGGCCAGGTACCCGGCGGGACCTTCGGGGTATCGGCGACATGCCGTTCAGCGGGTTTGGCCACATGGCGGTATCCGGCGGCGGAAAGCACGTCGTGCATCAGCGGGCCGGGCTCGCTGTCCCTGCCGATCAGCGTCGTCGTGCCGCGGGTCTCATACAGTAGGTAGCCGACCTGTTGGAGATCGTCCACGCCCTGCTGGCGCAACAGCGCGTACACGTCTGCGGCCGTCAAGCCGGCCCGGCCGAGTTCACGATCTTGTATCTTGCCCTTGGCGACCAGGACCCGGGGCCGATGGTCGATGAGGCGGGCAATCCGGTTGTGCCGCCGGGCGAACGCGACGAGGCGGTGCGCCGCCAGGAGGGTGACTAGCGCGACCGCGCCGGTGGTGAACGACGCCGATGAAGCGGTTACGGTCCGGCCGATGATCGCGCCGATCGCGACCGCGACCGCGAAGTCGAACGCGCCGAGCTGGGCGAGTGTGCGCCGCTCTCCCAGCCGCAGGCCGACGATGGTCACCGCGAACATCAGCACCGCCTTGACCGCGACCCAGCCCAGACTGCCCGTCCCGCCGACCAGTTCCAGCAACCACTTCACCCCTTCGGGCTCGCTGCCTGCACCGCATGATGTGGTGATACCTATCGGGTGAGGAATTCGCCGATCGCGGCCGCGATCTCCTCGACGTGGGTCTTCAGGGCGAAGTGACCGGTGTCGACGAAACGGACGTCGGCGCCGGGGATGTCGCGCTTGAAGGCTTCGGCTCCGGCCGGTAAGAAGAATGGATCGTTCCTGCCCTATACCGCGAGCAGCGGTGGCCTGCTGGTGCGGAAGTACTGCTGGAACGCCGGGTAGAGTGCGACGTTGCTCGCGTAGTCCAGGAACAGGTCGAGCTGGATCTCATCGGCGCCGCTGCGAGCAAAGGTAGTAGTTGTCGAGCCCGTAGCCGTCCGGCTGACCCGCGTGGTGTCGGGGACGCCATGGGTGTACCGCCAGATCGTCGTCTGCGGCTCCAGAAACATCCGGGTCGCTTCCCGGTTGGCTTCGGAGGGGTCCTTCCAGTAGACCTGGACAGGGTTCCAGCCGTCGCTCAGCCCTTCGGTGTGCGCGTTGCCGTTCTGGGAGATGATCGCGGTGATGCGCTCGGGGCGCCGGGTGGCGAACCGGAACCCGGTCGGCGCGCCGTAGTCGAACACGTACAGCGCGAAGCGGTCGAGCCCGAGCACTTCCGTCAGGCGGTCGATGACGTCGGTGAGGTGCTCGAAGGTGTAGTCGAAGTCAACGCGCGGGGGCATCTCCGACTTGCCTAAGCCGGGCAGGTCGGGAGCGACGAGGTGGAACCGGCCGGCGAGCAGCGGGATCAGCTCGCGGAACATGTGGCTCGCGGACGGGATCCCGTGCAGGAGCACCAATGTGGGTGCGTCAGGTTCTCCGGACAAGGTTCTCCGGCCTCCCGGTAGAACACCGTCAGGCCATCCACGTCCGCCGTCCGGTATGCAATGTCAGCCATGACAGTTCTCTCCTTCCTTCAGGGCACAGGCAACTTCCTTCAGGGCACAGGCAACGGGGTGTCGCGCCCGTGCGCCGGGCGGTCGACGCCGACGCACGGGCGGGCTGGGCTGCTCAGTTTCGCCCGGCCATGACGCCGCCGTCGACGTCCCAGATGGCGCCGGTGACCCAGCTGGTGGCCGGGGAGAGCAG
>JBAUAY010000711.1:0-8002 GCA_049676235.1 Streptosporangiaceae bacterium | reverse complement strand
TCTGGGGCGCGTTCCAGGGGACGCTTGACGTGGCCATGAACACCCAGGCAATCGCGGTGGAGCGAGCCGGCCGGCGCGTACTGATGTCGGGCCTGCACGGAAGCTGGAGCATCGGCTCATTTGCCGGAGCCGGGATCGGCGCGCTGGCCGTGGGCGCCGGGCTGGGCCTGACCCCGCAGCTCCTTATCCTCGGCACGGTCGCCTTGCTCGGGGCTGGCCTGCTCACATCGCGAATGCTCCCGGATGCGATCGGGCATCCGGACCCTGCCGAACGGCGGAAGACCGACACGCCGTCTGCCTCCCGCTGGTCCGGCGGGATGATTTTGCTCGGGGCGGTCGCGTTCGCCGACATGCTCTGCGAGGGGACCAGCGCCAATTGGGCGTCGGTCTATCTATCGGGACCGCTGCATGCCACTGGCGCTGTGCCGGGCCTGGGCTATGCCGCCTTCGCGCTCGCGATGGTCACCGTGCGGCTGTCGGGCAACCAGCTGCTCAGGCGCTTCAGGCCGGCCCGCCTGCTGCCGGTGCTGGCGGCCGTGGCGACAGCCGGATTCGCGGCCGGACTCGCGATCGGCCGTCCGGCGGCCGCGATCGCGGGCTTCTTCTTCCTCGGAATTGGCCTGGCCTCCGTGATACCCGCCGTGTTCAGCGCCGCGGGCCGCATTGCGGGACTGCACCCCGGCACGGCCGTCGCGACCGTGGCGGCCTGCGGCTGGACCGGTTTCGTATGCGGTCCGCCATTGATCGGTCACCTTGCGTCAGTCGCCTCCCTGCCGGTGGCCCTCGGTCTGCTGCCCTTCCTGACCGCGTTCGTGGCCGTCGGCACCCATGCGTCCCGTGCCTTGCGTGACGTTCCGCTAGGACCAACCTCGCCAGCCAGATCTGGCGGCACGCCATGACGCGCTGGGTCCTGGCTGACTACGGCGAGGTGATCTCGGACCCTCTGCCTGCCGAGACCATCGGTGAACTGGCGGATCTGGCCGGACAGCAGGCGGACGAGTTTCGCGACCGGTACTGGAAATTCCGCCCGCCCTATGACCTCGGCCAGTCCGACCGGGCTTACTGGTCAGCTGTCCTTGGCCGCGAGCTCCAGGCTGAGCCGCAACTGGTGGAGGCGATGGTCCGGGTGGACATCGCCGGGTGGATGACGCTCAACCCGCGGACGCTTCCCGCGCTGATCGAGTTCGGGGCTCACACAGGAGTGCGGCTCGCCTTGCTCTCGAATGCCCCGGAACCGCTCGCTACCGCAATCGACCACAGCGGATGGTCTGCCAGCTTCGATCGCCGTTTCTACAGCTGCCGGCTAGGACTGGCCAAGCCCGACGCTGCGGTATACGAAGCAGTGCTCGATGACCTAGGCGCAACGCCCCAGTCCATACTGTTTATCGACGACCGCGCCGAGAACGCGCGAGCGGCCGCGGCGCGGGGGCTGGGGGCAGTTAGGTTCACGTCGGCGGAGGAGCTGCCGGGCCAGCTCGATGATTGGGAACAAGCACGCGATGTCGCTAATGGTTCAAGTGATCGTTAATTCAGCTTCGTCGTTCATGTCGGGGTGCCGAACGAGTGACAGACGGGTGATCATCTCTGTATATTGGACTAAACCAGCGACGATCAGATTACCTGTGTATCGAGTGCTATGCCGGAGATCCCGATCGCCGACACAGCACCGATTCGGTATTCCGTAGTCTTACGGAATACCATGCTCGATCCGCGAGGGATACTCTATATCACATTACAATTCCACTGTGAATCTTCTCGGCATCTAATATTAACGCCCGGGCAATATGTGTAGCGCGAAATGCGGCGCAATTCGGAGGGCCAGCCCATAGCCCGCTCGGCGCGTGGAAGATGAGCCACGGCTGCCAAGCTGTCTTGACAGGGCAACCATGGCGGCGGTTCCGGCGCTCGCAGTGGCCAACCCGGCGTGGTCGGTAGGCTGTCCGCCACCTCTCCCGGTCAGCTGGCTTGGATAGCGGAGACAGGGCATGTGGCCTGGCCGGGCACGGATTATCGTGGTATATATCTTGCGCACTATGCCGGATTCCATGCGGCGGGATAAGGGCCTGTGGAGGGGATGCCAGCCATGGCCGAGCAGCCTACGTTGGGATTCGGCGGGTTGCTGCGGCAACTGCGTGCTGAGGTCAAGCTGACCCAAGAGGAGCTCGCGGAGGCGGCAGGCCTGAGCCCGCGGTCGATTAGCGATCTGGAGCGGGGCATCAACCGCACTGCCCGCAAAGAAACCGCCGAGCTGCTGGCTGATGCGCTGAACCTGGCCATGCCGGCGCGGGAGTTGTTCGTGGCGGCAGCCCGCGGCCGCGCTTCCGCCGAGGACGTGCTAGCGGCTCGAGAAGGTAGGACGCTGGGTGCCGGTCAGAAGGTCGCGTTGGCCCGCGAGTGCCCCTACCGGGGGTTGCTGCCCTTCAGCGAGTCCGATTCCGAGTTCTTCTACGGGCGAGAGCGACTGGCCGCCGAACTGGCGGTGAAATTGGCCTCCCGGGTGACCAGCGGCGGCCTGGTGGTGGTCACCGGGGCATCGGGATCAGGTAAATCATCGCTGCTGCGCGCCGGGCTGCTGCCGATCCTGGCCAAAGGCCAGCAGGTCCCGGGGTCGAACCAGTGGCCCCGTATCGTCATGACGCCGACCAAGGATCCGCTGACCGAACTGGCCACCCGTCTGGCCGCTGTCGGCGGCCCGGATGCTCTGGCCGTCCGGGAAGGTCTGGACCGGCATCCAGATCGGGCGCACCTGGCCATCTGGTCGGCAGTTCTGGCTGCCGCTGCACGCAGCGATGAGGAGTTGCCCGGCTCCGATGACAGCGCCGCACGGCTGGTGCTTATAGTCGACCAATTCGAACAAGTCTTCACCCTGAGCCCGGACCTCGGCGGGAAGGCTACCGGGCAGGCCTTCATCACGGCGTTGTGTTCAGCCGCCGCCAGCCCGGTCGGCCCGAGGCAGGAACCTCCCGCGCTGGTTGTAATCGCGGTGCGCGGGGATTTCTGGGACCGCTGCGCCGCCGTTCCCGAACTGGTGGGCGCCCTGCAAGATGGGCAATTCGTCGTCGGGCCGATGACCGAGTCCGAGCTCCGGTTGGCGATCGCCGGTCCCGCCGGGGCGGCGGGGCTCCGCGTCGATCCCGGACTTACCGACACAATTCTGGGCGATCTGCGTGTGGCGGGCGCGGATCGCTCGGCTGGCACGCTCCCTCTGCTGTCCCAGGCGATGGCGCTGACCTGGGAACAGCGCGAGGATGACCTGCTGACCAGCCGCGGCTACGCCCAAGCCGGCGGCGTCGGCCACGCCGTGCAGACCGCAGCCGACAGAGTCTATGACGCCCTGCCTGCCGGGCTACAGGCGCTGACCCCGGACGTGCTGCGCACCATGACCGTGGCCAGCCGCGATGGTACGCCGGCCCGTCGCCCGGTTAGCCGGGAGGATCTGTATACCGGCCTGCCGGGTGCTGCCCCGTCCGACATCGACGCGGTCCTCGACGCGCTCGCCGCCGAGCGCCTGGCCGTACTTAATGAGGATAGGGCTCAGATATCGCATGATGTCCTGCTGCGGGCCTGGCCCCGGCTGCGCGGTTGGCTGGAAGAGGACCAGGCCAGCTGGATCTTGCACGGCCAGCTTGCCGACGCCGCCGCCGGGTGGCGCGACAGCCGCAAGGACCCGTCGTTCTTGTACCGGGGAGCTCAGCTCGCTGCGTTGCAGGAGGCTGCTGCCCGGTGGTCAGCCAACCCGGCGAGCTCCCCGGTCTTGACCGGCACACAACGCGGCTTCCTGCAGAACAGCGAACGCGCCGCTGCCCGAAGCACCCGCCGACGGCGGGCTGGTTTCGCCCTCCTAGCCCTGCTGACCGCATTGGCGGTGACGGCAGCAGGCTTCGCCTTCTCCCAGCGCGCGGCAGCGATCCGGCAACGCGACCAGGCCGTCTACAACCAGGTGATCGCCGAAGCCCTCCAGTTCGGCACCAGCGACACATCGCTCGCGGCACAGCTCACCCTCGCCGCTTACCGCATCCAGCCGACGCCAGATCTCGCCTCGCGCCTGCTGAACACCGAAAACATTCCCCTGCCCCTGCGTCTCGATGCCCGTGCCGGGGACGTTTACTCGGTGGCGTTCAGCCCTGATGGGCACACGCTCGCCGACGGCAATTACGACGGCAACATCCAGCTGTGGGGTGTCGGCGATCCCGCGCACCCCCATCGGCTCGGCCAGCCCATGATCACTGGCGCAGGGCCGGTGTTCTCGGTGGCGTTCAGCCCAGGCGGGCACACGCTGGCCGGCGGTGGCCTCAGCGGCGAGGTCCTGCTTTGGGATGTCGGCGATCCCGCGCACCCTCGGCAGCTGGGCCTGGTCCAGACCGGCAGCGCAGCGCAGGTGTACTCGGTGGCGTTCAGCCCCGATGGGCGCACACTTGCCAGCTTCAGCGTCGACGGCGAGGTCCGGCTGTGGGATGTCGCCGATCCCGCGCACCCCCGGCCGTTCGGCCAGCCGCTGACCGGAGCCTCCGGCCCGGTGGCGTTCAGCCCCGAGGGGCACACGCTAGCCAGCGAGAACTACGACGGCAACATCCAGCTATGGGATGTCGCCGATCCCGCGCACCCCCGCCCGGTCGGCCAGCCGCTGACCGGCGGCACCGCCGCTGTGAACTCGGTGGTGTTCAGCGCCGACGGGCACACGCTGGCCGGCGGCGGCACGGATGGCACGGTCTGGCTCTGGGACGTCGCGGATCCCGCGCACCCCCGCCCGCTCGGCCAGGCCCTGACCGGCAGCACCGCCGCTGTGAACTCGGTGGTGTTCAGCGCCGACGGGCACACGCTGGCCGACGGCAGCACGGACGGCACGGTCGGGCTCTGGGATGTCAGCGATCCTCTCCACCCCCGCCCGCTCGGCCGGGCCCTGACCGGCGGCACTGCCGTAAACTCGGTGGCGTTCAGCCCGGATGGGCACACGCTGGCCAGCGGGAGTTACGACGGCGCCATCCGGCTCTGGAGCCTTCCTCAAACCATCCTGACCGGCAGCACAGCCGGCCTCAGCTCAGTGGCGTTCAGCTCCGACGGGCACATGCTGGCGGGTGCCAACTACGACGGCACCGTCCAGCTATGGAATCTCACCGACCCCGCGCACCCCCGCCCGCTCGGCCAGCCCCTGACCAGCAGTACCGTCGCCTCGGCTCTATCCGTGGCGTTCAGCCCCGATGGGCACACGCTGGCCAGCGGCAATGCTGACAGCACCGTCCAGCTATGGGACGTCGCCGATCCCGCCCACCCCCGCCCGCTCGGCCAGCCCCAGACGAGCGGCGCATCAGTCAGCTCGGTGGCGTTCAGCCGCGATGTACACATGCTGGCCAGCGGCAACGATCCCGTAAGCGCCACCATCCGGCTGTGGGATGTCGCCGATCCCGCGCACCCGGCCCAGCTTGGGCTGGTCTCAACCGAGGGCGGCCCCGTCAATGCGGTGGCGTTCAGCCCCGACGGGCACACGCTGGCCACCGGCACAGGCGACGGCATGGTCCGGCTGTGGGACGTCGCCGATCCCGCGCATCCTCGCTTGCTCGGCCAGCCCCTGACCGGCAGCTCCACTGAGATCGTTTCGGTGGCGTTCAGTCCCGACGGGCGTACGTTGGCCAGCGGAAAAGCCGACGGCACCATCAACTTGTGGAGTGTCGCCGATCCCACGCACCCCCGCCCGTTCGGTCGGCCCCTGACCAGCAGCGCCGCCGCCGTCTCCTCGGTGGCGTTCAGCCCCGACGGGCACACGCTGGCCAGCGGCAACGCCGACGGGACCGTCTGGCAATGGGATGTCACTAATCCCGCGCACTCCAGCTCGCTCGGCCAGCCCCTGACGAGCGGCACCGCTGCCTTGGACTCGGTGGCGCTCAGCCCGGATGGGCACACGCTGGTCAGCGCCAGCAGCGACGGCACAGCCCGGCTGTGGAACCTGCACGTCCAGTACGCCATCCAGCGGATTTGCGCGTCAGCCGGAGGCCTCACGCCCCGGCAGTGGAAGGAATACATCCCCCAACTGCAGTACCAACCATCCTGTATTCGTTAACGGGAAATTCCGCTCGAGTGTTGGGCGTCATTCGTTATGGCCCATGCCCGGTGCCCTCGCGCTGGGCGGCCCCGGACCCAGGCGAATGCCCGGCGCCTGCGGACCCGGCCCGCCGCCCGGCCGCCTCGGCGAGGTAGCGGTCCCCGTCTGCGACCGGGCTGAAGGCGAAGGCGAGGGCGATGGCGGCGATGAGACCGCCGATGACAGCGTAGACGCCTGTGACACTCCCGCTCAGGTTGATGGCTGCCGCCCCGGCGAGCGACCCGAGGGGAATGGCCGACCAGGCCAGGACCTGGGCGACACTTGCCACCCGCCCGAAAAGCTGGGGCGGGACGATCGCCTGGCGCAGGGCGCCGGTGTTGATGTTGAACAACAGGCCGAAGCCCGATGACGCCGCCCACAGGACCAGCGCGGCCGCGTAGGAGCCGGCCAGGGCCATGGCGGTCATGGTCAACCCGGCGAGGACCAGGGCGCCGAGGGCGGTGACGGCGAAGGAGAAACGCTTGCGGATCGGCCCGGCAACGAGACTGACCGCGACGATGCCGGCGGCACCAGCGGCATACAGGAAGCCGATCTCAGAGTTGGTGGCGTGCAGGGCGCGCCGGGCAAACAAGACGAGCTGGGAATCGGCCGTCGTGGCGACGAGGTTGATTAGGGCCATCATGATCGAGATGGAGCGCAGCACCGGGTTGGACCATACATAGGCCAAGCCCTCCCGCACGTCGGCGAGCAGGGCCCGGAACGCTGAGCCGGCCGGACGCCTGGCCGACGTGGCGGCGTTGAAGCTGCAGCGGATCAGGGCCAGGCAGCCCGACGAGACGAGAAAGGAGCCGGCGTCCACGAACAGCAGGCCGGCGATAGGCACGAAAGCCACGAGCGCGCCGGCGAGCCCGGGGCCGAGAATCTGACCGGCGTTGTTTGCCGCCATGATGCGAGCGTTGGCCGTGACCAGGTCCTGCTCGCCGACGAGCGCGGGGATGGCCGCGAACTCCCCGCAGTCGAAGATGATCCCGAGCGTCGACTGGACGAAGGTCACGGCGTAGATGTCCACGATCCGCAGCACCCCGGCGATCGCCAGGACGGGGATCACGGCGATCACGAGCGCCTGGGCGATGTCACTGCCCAGCATGAGACGCTTGCGGTCGAACCGGTCCACGACCGCGCCGAGCGGGAGACCAAACAGCAAGTAGGGCACGAACTCCGCGACGGTAGTCAACGCCAGGTTCGTGGCAGAGTGAGTCAGCTTGAACACCAGCAGCGGCAAGGCGAAGTTGGTGAACGAGCCGCCCAGCTGGGAGACGGCCTGCCCGCTGAAATAGAACCAGAAGTCCCGCCCCAGCCGAGCCCGCCCGCCTGCCGGGGCTTTCTGGCTACGACGCTCGTTGCCCATCCGGACAAACTGTACTTCCCGGGCGGCCAGCATCAGCGAGACCGGAGCAGAGCTCAGCTTGCCCGGCTATGCCGAGATGTCGGCTAGGCGCCGAGAGGGACAGAATGCCTTTACAGAGCCTCCTTCCGCTACCGGGAGACGGCTGGCGGCTGGCAGCCTTGACTCTCACCTTGGGGGAGCCCGCACACTCATCTTGCCGGGCCGGATCGGCCCGGCGACGAGGGAGTCAGCGTGAAAGAGATCAGCATCGGGGAGTTCGCCCGGCGGTCCCGCCTGTCACTGAAGGCGTTGCGCCTGTACGACGAACGCGGGGTGCTGGTGCCTTCGCGCGTCGATCAGGCGTCTGGCTATCGCTATTACGACACCGCCCAGCTGGACGACGCACGCCTGGTCGTGATGCTGCGCCAGTTGCAGTTGCCGCTCGCGACAATCAAGGAGCTGCTCGCGTGCGATCCGGCCGATGCGGCGACGCGCATCGCTGAGCACTGGCGCGACGCCGAGGCGGCGCACGACGCGCGGCGCGAGCTCGCCGACTACCTCGTCAGCCGATTGCGCGG
>JBAUAY010000710.1:0-14264 GCA_049676235.1 Streptosporangiaceae bacterium | reverse complement strand
GCCGAGGCCCGCCGGATTCCACCCGGCGGGCAGCTCGACAGGCTGGGTCACCCGGTGCGGCACTCCCCCGTCCGTGACGACACGGGAATCCACGGCCACGAACGCGGTGAACCGGCACAGCACGCCGTAGCGCAGGGAGACGTCCGTGATCTGATGCTCCAGGCGGGCCAGCTCAGCGGGGACGTGGCCAGCCAGGCAGGCGTAGCGGTCCTCGAGGTCGCGGAGGTGGGCACGCGCCCAGTTCGCCGCGCTCGCCGGGTTGCCGCCGGTGCCCGCGAGGACCTTGCTTTCGAACGGCGCGCCGTCCGCCGCCGTGCCGCGAACTGTGACTGTTCCGCCGGGAAGACCGTGCCACCGGCCTGCCACCGTTACCGGCACGCCAGGAAACAGATCCGGTAGCAGGCTCGGGGCCACCGTGCCGGGCACGATCTGCAGACCGTCCGCGGTCAGCGCGAGCGCGGTCACCAGCGGCGCGCCGATCCGGCGGTGGATGCGGGCAGCGGCCTCGTCCAGACGGTCCTCGGATTCCACCAGCTCGCAGCGGCCGCGTCCGGCACCAGCGAGCCTGCTGAGGAATCCGGCGTTGACCGCCTGGTCAATGCCCACGACATGCACCCGGATCCGGGCCAGCAGCGGGCCGATCCGATGCAGGATCTGGTCTTCGTTGCCGACCTGCCCATCGGTGACCAGGATCAGCACGCGGTCGCGGTCCGGCCGGCCGTCCGCCGTCTGTGCGTGGGTGGTCTCCGGCTCTGCCGCGTCGGTGAGCAGCCGTACCGCCCGCTCAAGCGGTTCGAGCATCTCGGTGCCGCCGCGGGCGTCCGTACGGGCAAGCTGCTCGATGGCGCGGAACCGGTTGCGGTCGGTCGCCTCGGCGAGTCCGTCCGGAAGATCCGGCGGCCGCTCGACCAGGTTATCGAAGCGGAACACCGCGAACCGGTCGACGCTGGTCAGCGTGTCCACGATCCGGGCGGCGGCGCGGCGTGCCGCCACCATCTTCCAGCCGCTCATGCTGCCGGAGCGGTCGAGCACCAGCGCCACGTCGCGGGGCCGCGGCCGGTCACCGCCGTCTGGCGGCAGCAGGGTGAGGGTGAATGTGCCCTGCGCTGGATCTTCTCCCGGGTCCGGGGTAAGCACCAACGACGTCGCTATCCGTGTGCGGTCGGCAAGCGCCAACCGCAAGATGAAGTCCCGGTCCAGCCGCTCGCCCGGCCGCAGCCGGACGATGGTGTGGCCGTCCGTGGCAGCCTCCTCCGAGGTGGCGTGCAGGCTGCAGCGGATCCCCGCCACCGGCAGCCCCGCCGGGTCGATATCGACGCTCATCGTGAGCCGGACCGGGTTCGGGAACCCGGGCAGCAGCACGGGGGGGCTGATCCGGGACGCGTCGGGGACGGCGTCGGTGTCAGCGGCTACGCCACTGCCAGCCGGGGCACCGCCGAGCGGGCAGCCCGGGATGTAGCGGGGGGCGACCACCAGCGGGAACCGGAACGTTACCTCGCCGTCCTGGTACGGCAGCGGCTGAGCCAGCATCAGCCGGATGGTGACCCGCTCGCCGGGGGGGATGTTCCCGGCTCGCATCGTGAACACATCCGGCCGATCCTCTTCGGCGATGGCCGCCCGCCGCCCTTCCGCGATCGCCTGGTCGTAATCCTGGCGAGCTCGGGAGCGTTCTTTCAGCGCCGCCTCCACGACATACCCGGCGCACTCCATCCGCATCGCGGTGACCGCGGCCCGATCCGGCAGCGGAAAGATGTACGTCGCCTCCAGCGGGACGTCAAACGGATTACGAAAGCCCTGGGTAAGCTCCACGCTGGCGGACGTGCCGGCGATGGCGGCGCGGATGTCGACGGCATCCAGCGGCAGGTTGCCCCGGCTGGTCGCGAGTGCGCCCAGGCCGGCGTCCGGCTCGGCGGCGTGCTCGGTGGTCAGCGGCGCGATGTCAGTGGTCATGTCCGGCTCTCTCCTCAGCGGGCTGCTCTACGCCAAGCGGATGGCCCTGGGCTCCAGGCGGATCAGCCGGACCGCAGGCGCAGAGGCCTCGGTCGGCCAGTTCCCTGACCAGCGGCCGGGCGGCGTTCACGATTTGGGTCACATCGTCCGGGCCGGGCTCGCGGTCCGCACCCTCAAGCAACAGCATTACCCCCGGTGCCAGCCTGACACCGTGCACGAGCCCAGCCGGGGGAAAGGCGGCACCGGACTCGGCCCGGCCGGGCCGTTCCGTGGCGGGCGTCGGCTGGCTGGGCTGGCGCGGCTGGCGCACCCAGAAGCGGGACGGAGCCGCGGGGGTGGCTTGCGGCGCGGGGTCGGTATCCGGGACGCGGGCGACCGCGGCCAGCGCCTCGTCGGTCGCTCCCGCCAGCTCGGCCTGAATCTCGGCGAGCGATCGTCCCTCCGCCTGACGACGCTTGACCGCCACGAGCTGAAGCAGGTGCCGCCGCCCGTACCGGGCGACCCGGCCCCGGCGGCTCAACGGAGGATCGACCAGGCCGACGGTGACGTACCAGCGAATCAGGCGTTCGTTCGGCACGTCCCGGACCCGGCCGTTTGCCCGCGCCGCGACACTTTCCGGCCCGGCCGACCGAGTAGCCAGGGTCTCGGCAGCGAGTTCCACCAGCTCCAGGATCGTCCACGGCTCCTCCATCCGCCCATCATGACACTGTTATTATTACAGTGTCAATGACAGGGCGGCAACGTGCTACCCCTCTTCCAGCAGGCATGCGAAGGACAGGGTGCTTCTGGGCAGATCAATCAGGCGGCGGGCGACACTGGCCGGCTGCACCGCGCCGCTCAGTTGTCCTTCTGGCGGTACTGAAGTCGCTGCCGTGCCATCGCGCAGACGCCACTGCGTTCGTTATCCGCCGCGGCCTGCCTTGCCTCATCAAGATCGGCCGGGGTCAGCAGACCGTTGGCGAGCAGGAAGTCGGCGAGATCCCGCGCGTGGCCGCGTTCTTTCCAGATGAAGCCCTGAAGCAGCTTCTTATAGTCGGATACCGCGCCCTCTCCGCTCAGGTCCAGGGCGATGACCACATTCATCATCGGCACTGCCTGCGGGGCGGCCAGGCCGAGGATGAACTCCTGGTAGTAGTAGGCCATCGTCAGACGTGCCGTTGCGTTGCGCTCGAAGTAGCTGCGGACACGGGCCACCGCGTCTTCTCCGGGCTCGCTGCTCCGCCGCACGATGGTCCCGGCCTGGGTGGTTAGCTGCTTGCCGCCGTCCGAGACGACCGGATCGGCGCGCAGGCCAGCCGGCGCGTCAAGCCGCAGTCTCAGCACCCAGGCACCGACGCTGACCAGCCACGAGCCCTCCGAGAGGATTACCGGCAGCGCCTCGTAGCGTGCTGGGGCAACCGGCAGGACATGGCGCGCCGTCCGTTGCACGGCCTCAGCGCGCAGCGGTGTCTCCGCTGCTTGCGGCGCTAGATAAACCCGGTAGGTCGTGTCACGACTGAACAACTCCCAGCGGTGGTGCACGTGGCGAAGGCCCGCGCAGCGCGGGGCGCGGTGCAGCGTGAGGTCCTCGTCGCCGCTGAGCGTGTGCCTGTCCAGCCAGGTAACTTCATCGGGCGGACAGCTCACCCACTCAGCGCGCGCCGCTGACCACAGGAAAAGCGGACCCGTCGCCACTGCGTCGCAACTCCCGAACGACGGCGCGCCACTGGCGCGGCCATCCTGTCTTGCCATGTCTGGGAAGACAATTGTCGCACTTCCGGGCGTCAGCTGATCTCCACGCGGGACAGCAGCGCGTCAGGCCTGGTCCCCCAGCGGATCGCATCGCCATCACTGAGCGGCTGCTCACCCGCTACGGGGGCACCATTGAGGGTGAGCCCGTTCCGGCCCTGGTTCGTGATCCGCCAACGACCGTCAGAGAACGCAAATGTTGCATGCTCCCTGGACACCGTGGGCACGTCGGGGAGCACCATCTCGACCGACCCGCGCCCGGCACGGGCACCGGACATCTTGGTTTCCGCTACCGAGGAGCCCGTGACCAGCCGCAGCACAGGGACGGCGGGAAGGCTCGGTTCCATGATCGTGGCCATGCCGCTGCGGACCGTTAGGTCCGGGTCATTTTCATGCCATACGTGGCTGAGTGGCCCGGGGTAGGCATGCTGCGGGGCGGCATACGCGAACTCTGGCACGGCCTCCGCGTACTGGACATCGCGCAGGTCAGGCTGGGCATCGACACTCACACGATCTCCCTGCCGCAGGCGATAGCGGCCCGGCGGGACGGACCCGGCGGTGACGTACACAACGGCCCGGCCCGGGCCGGCGAAGCCGGCCCCGTACTCAGCTACCTGCTCTTCGTAGACCTCGGTCATGCTCGCGCTGATCACGCCTAGTTCCATCCGCTCGCACAGGGAGCTGAGATCATCGCGGTTCAGCTGCAGTTCGACAACGTTCGGCGCGAGCAGTGACCCGCCTGGCGTGATCACGAACACGTCGGACAGGTGCCGCATGGCGACCTTCAGCACGTCCTGTCCGTCGCGCCACGGCCGGGAGGCCATCTGCCGTATCCACGGATGATCCCTCGTGATGCCCAAGGCCCGGAGGCCACCGACGCTCGCGGCGCCAAGTCCCGCGATAACCACCAGCAGCACGGTGGCGGAGAGTACGGAACCCGTGACGACTTCCAGAACAATCCAGCATGCCGCGATGCCGCCCGCGATCGCCCAGCGCCTTCGGCTTCGCTGCGGCAGCGGGGCGCGCGCCCGCCGACGCGCCGGTTCCCTGCCTCCAGTCATTGCGCACCGTCCATTGACCTGTCCTTGACTCCGTCGCACGTCCGAGGGTTGATCCGTCGGTCCCCGTCTCGAGGATGCGGGCCAGCGCATCCGCCAGTCAACGAATCAGCGGCAGCTTCCAGATGTCTGGAATTTGCCCGACTGAACGACGGCACGGTCAGCTTGCTCGCCGCGCACGCCGACTGGGAACCCGACCGGGCCCTGGCCACGCTTACCGGCCCCTGATTCCTGTGGGTGCCGGTCGCGGCTGTCCCGGCACTCCGCCGCGACCATCGCGAGGTCCGCGGACTGTGCGCCTGCCGATCCGGACTCTAGCTCCCCAGCTTTCCTCCCTCGCATGTCACAGGCGGCGGGGGCTGTCTCGTCTCGGATATCGGAGGCAGACTCTGGAATCAGGAAGGTGATGGTCATGCGGGTGTTCGTGGCAGGCGGGACGGGGGTCATGGGGCGGCGGCTGGTGCCGCAGCTGGTGGCCCGGGGCCACCAGGTGACGGCGACGACGACGAGCCCGGCCAAGCTGAGCTTGCTGGAGCAACTGGGCGCGGATGGCGTCGTAATGGACGGTCTGGATGCGATGTCGGTCGGTGAGGCGGTAGCCAAGGCCCAGCCGGACGCGATCGTGCACCAGATGACCGCAATCGCCGGCAAGCCCGATATGAAGCATATGGATCGGTGGTTCGCCACCACCAACCGGCTGCGCACCGAGGGGACGGATCACCTGCTCGCCGCGGCCGAGGCGGCCGGTGTGTCTCAGGTTGTCGCGCAGAGCTACGCCAGCTGGAACGGAATCCGCCGGGGTGGCTGGGTGAAGACCGAGGAGGACCCGCTGGACCTGTACGCGGGGACGGCGGCGCACCCGGGGATGGTAGCGATCTGCCACGTCGAGGACATGGTGGTCAAGGCCGGCGGCGTGGTGCTGCGCTACGGCTGGTTCTACGGGCCTGGCGCCACCGACGATCTGGTCGATCCCGTGCGCAAGCGGCAATTCCCGGTCATCGGGGACGGCACCGGCTACTGCTCGTGGGTGCATCTGGACGACGCGGCGAGCGCTACGGTCCTGGCCGTTGAGCAGGGAGCCAGGGGGGTGTTCAACATCGTCGACGACGAACCGGCCCCGGCCAGCCAGTGGCTGCCTTATCTGGCCGCGTGCGCGGGGGCGAAGCGGCCGATGAGGGTCCCCAAGTGGCTGGCCCGGCTGCTGGCCGGGGAAGTGGCGGTGACGATGATGACCGAGGGGCGCGGTTTCTCCAACGCCAAGGCCAAGCGGGAGCTCGGCTGGGAGCTGCGCTATCCGTCGTGGCGGCAGGGCTTCAAGGAAGAGCTGGCGTGACCAGGACTGAGGAGTTCGAGGAGCTGCGGCCGCTCCTGTTCTCGATCGCCTACCGGATCCTGGGCAGCGTGGCCGAGGCCGAGGACGCGGTCCAGGAGGCCTGGCTGCGCTACGAGGCCTCCCCGGCGCAACCCACGTCAGCCAAGGCCTTCCTGTCCGCCGTGGTGACCCGGATCTCGATCGACGTGCTGCGCTCGGCCCGCGTCCGGCGAGAGGAGTACGCCGGGCCGTGGCTCCCCGAGCCGCTGCTCACCGACCCCTACGAGGACCCGGTGCGGTCGGCGGAGCTGGCCGACTCGGTGTCGATGGCGGCGCTTTTGCTGCTGGAGCGGCTGAGTCCGCTCGAGCGGGCGGTCTTCGTGCTGCGGGAGGTGTTCGGATTCAGCTTCCCGGAGATCGCGTCGGCGGTGGGGCGGTCGGAGGCGGCGTGCCGCCAGCTCGCGGTGCGGGCGCGCCGCCACATGGACGCGGGCCGTCCCCGGTTCGAGGCCGACCGAAAGGAGCGCGAGGAACTCGCTGAGCGATTCTTCGGCGCCTTCAGGGAAGGAAACGTCGACGGGCTGCGCGAGCTCCTCGCCGCCGACGTTCACATGGTCGGCGACGGCGGCGGCAAGGCCCCGCTCCTGGCCAGCTACACCGTCGGCCCCGAGAACGTGGCCCGGGTCCTCGCCGCCCTCATTCCGCTGTTCGTCCGGCTCGGCGTCGTGCTGGAGCCGCACGAGGTGAACGGCCAGCCGGGCGCGATCATCCGCGACCCGGACGGCAAGGTACTCAGCACCTTGGCGCTCGACATACTCGACGGGCGGATCCAGACGATCCGCTCGGTGGTCAACCCCGACAAGCTCGGGCACTTGGGTCCGGTGGCGGACGCCTGGGCGCTCAGGCGCCAGGCGAACCGAGGCTCGCCAGCCACAGACTGACCGAAAGAGCCTGGTGCTGGCGGACTGGCTGGGCAACTGGCAGGTGCCCGCAGTTGGGGCTAGGAGGCGAGGATGCGATGCAGGGTGCGCAGCGCTGCCGACAGACCGGTGGTGCTGACTGCGCCGAATCCGATCAGGAGGCCTGATTGTGCCGGGACAGTTTGGAAGCAGTCACGCAGGCCGGATGTGACGATACCGTGCCTGGCCGCGGCCTGTAGCACCTCATTCTCGCGGAGCCCTTCCCGCAGTACGGCGGCGACATGCAGTCCGACGTTGGCGGCACGGGCGGTCAGGTGGTCGGCCAGTGGCCCGGAAAGCGCCTCGATGAGGATGTGGTGGCGCTCGGCGTAGATGCGCCTGTTACGCCGGATGTGCTTGTCGAGCAGGCCATCGTTGATGAAGCTGGCCAGGGCGGTCTGCATGGCGGTCGGCGGATGCCAGTCGATGAGCTGCCTCAGCGCGGCGATCGGCTCGAACAGCGGCTGGGGCACCACGGTGAAGCCAAGGCGGACCGACGGGGAGAACGTCTTGGAGAATGAACCCACGTACACCACCCGGCCGTTCGCATCGAGTGCCTGGAGAGGCTCGAGCGGCCGGTCGACGTAGCGGAATTCGGTGTCGTAGTCATCTTCGATGACCGCCGCGTCATGGCGCTCCGCCCAGTGCAGTAGTGCCCTGCGCCGTGGCATCGACATCGTCATGCCGAGTGGATATTGGTGCGAGGGGGTGACGTAGACGATGCGCGCTGAGGGCGGCAGCAGATCCACGACTAGGCCCTGGTCATCGACGGGTACGCCAACGACCCTCGCGCCGAGTGCGCCGAACAGGCGCACTACCGGCACATACCCGGGGTCTTCGACCGCGACGCAGTCGCCGGGCTCGAGCAAGATCCGGGCGACCAGGTCGATGGCATGCTGGGCGCCGCAGGTGACCACTACCGTGTCTTCCGCGGCCGCCACCGATCGCGACCGGGTCACCCAGCTGGCGATGGCCCGCCGCAGCCTGATCCTCCCGGCCGGATCGCCGTACTCCTGATGTTCGGCGGCGACCGCGGCGGTGACCCGGCGGCGCCACAGAGCCGCCGGGAACAGCGTGGGGTCCGGGAGGCCCGCCCGCAGATCGAATCGGCAGCCGTACGGGGGCGGGCGGAAGTACGGAGACCAATCTGCGAATCGGGGGCCCGGGCGAAGGGCGGCTACCTGGTCTGCCCCCTTGGGCGGTGCCGGGGACGCGGTTGCCACCACGCTGCCGCCGCCGCCGTGTCCCTCCGCGTAGCCCTCGGCCACCAGGCGGCCGTACGCGGTGGTCACCGTGTGCCTGGATACGCCGAGCTCACTGGCCAGCTGGCGGCTGGGGACGAGCTGATCTCCGGGTAGCAGGCGGCCCGTGGTAATGGCGTGGCGGAGCTGCTCGTACAGCTGTCCGGTCAGCGGCTTGGTGGCTTCGGGGTCGAGGAACAGGTCCATCTAGCGGGTCTACCATCAGCTTGGTATGGCCAAACAGGGCCATTTTGGACCTCGACGGCAAACCATCTATTTCATATGGTGCTCATGTACGGATCGGGTTTGATGGCTTGCTCGAGCGGCACATGACGCCCTCTGGGAGGGTATTCCAGTCGCTCGCCGGCAGGCAGCGGAGTGATCAGGCGGTTCACCGGCCTTTGTTTCACGGGAGGTTCAGAGAAACAACGGGGGCGCTGGTGAACCGGCCGGGACGGCTCCGAGGATGACAAGTTACCAGGGGAAACATCCAGCGGATCCGGCCCGATGGTCCCGCCCCGCCCGGGCGATCTCCCCCCCACGTCCGGGCGGGGCGGCTCTCCGCCTCAGGCTGTGATCGCCAGCGCTGTGGCCTCAGGGGTGGTATGGCTATGGAAGGAGCTTGTCGTGTCCGGGGTCCAGCCTCTAGTCGATGGCTTTTCCTTTGGTGAGTCGCTGCGCTGGCACCAGGACCGCCTGTGGCTGGCCGACTGGGGCGCGCAAGAGGTCGTGGCCGTTGATCGCGAGGGCCGGCCGGAGGTGATGGCCCGAGTTGATTTCCCGGCCTTTCCCATGTGCGTGGACTGGCTCCCCGATGGCCGGCTGCTGGTCGTCGCGGCGCGCGACGGGCGGCTGCTGCGCCAGGAGCCGGAAGGGGCGCTGGTAACCCACGCCGACCTGAGCGGCCTGGCTCAGCGAGGGCATCCCTGGAACGAGATCGTCGTGGACGGGCGGGGGAACGTCTACCTCAATAACCAGGGCTTCGACTTCCCCGGCGGCAAGTTCGCGCCCGGAACCATCGCCCTGCTCAAACCGGACGGGTCGGCCCGGCAAGTGGCCGACGGGATCGCGTTCCCGAACGGCATGGCCATCACGCCCGACAACGCCACGCTGATCGTCGCCGAGTCCTACGGCCAGAAGCTGACGGCGTTCCAGATCGCCGCCGATGGCGGCCTGGGCCAGGCGCGGGTTTGGGCCGATCTCGGGGACGGCGTGCCCGACGGCATCTGCCTCGACGCCGAAGGAGCCATCTGGTACGCCGACGTGCCCAACAAGCAGTGCGTGCGGGTCCGCGAGGGAGGAGACGTGCTGCGGAGGATCCAGCTGGATCGCGGCTGCTTCTCCTGCGCACTCGGCGGCACAAGCAGGACAACCCTGTTCATGATGGCCACCCAATGGCGCGGCACCGAGCACATGACCAACAACTCACCAACCGGCCAGCTGCTGACCGCCCAAGCGCCGGCCGCCGGCGTCGGCTGGCCATAAGCCGAGTGACAGCGTTACTGCCGGCATGGCGCCCCAGTGGTTCCCGGAGGATTTTCAGGCAGGGCTGCGCGCCAGCGGTCACAGCCGCGCGTCGGGGCTGTAGGCGAAGATCATCTGGGCAGTGCCGAGCGGTGGCGGTTTGGCTGGCTGTGTCATCCTCCGGTCGTGATTAGGGCATCGTCGCCGATGGCGGCTCTGACGCGTAGCCTTGCCTGGTGCAGCCGGCTCTTGAAAGCGGCCTGGCTGACGCCGGCGATCTCAGCGGCCTCTTGCGTGGAGAGCCCCTCGACATCGCGCAGCACGATGGCGGTCCGCAGCGTGGGCGGGAGCTGGCCGAGGGCTTGGCCCAGGGCCCGGCGCAGTTCGCTGTTCTCGGCCTGCCGGGATGGGTCATGAGCGGAGGAAGCGGGCAGTTGCAGTTCGTCCGCCCCGATCGAGACGCCCGCTGGCCGGCGGGCCTTCTTCTCTAGCGCGCGGCTGGCCTCGTTGACGGCGATCCGGTAGAGCCAGGTGAAGTAGCTGGAGTGGCCCTGGAAGCGGGCGATGCCTCGCCAGGCGCGCAGCATTACCTCCTGGGCCACGTCCTCGGCTTCGCTGCGGTCGCCCAGCAGCCGCAGCAGCAGCATGTACAGACGGTCGGCGTAGGCGCCCGATAGGCGCTCAAAGGCACTGACGTCCCCGGCCTGGGCCCGGGCGAGCAGACTTGCCTCCGTTTCTGCGGGATCGGGGACGTGCTGGCCGGCCTGCGGCGGCATCAGGTGTTCTGGGACGAGGGTGAGCCGCCGGACCCGGCCAGGCGGACCCGGTCGAAGATCGTCGCGGGCGCGCGAACGCCCGCGAGTCCGTCGAGGCCCTGGGCGGCATGCACAAGGGCGCGCATCGCGCGGATGCCGCGCCCGCAATCCACGCACTTCCGTGCGTGGCGGTCAAGGCGGCGGCGGGCGCGCGGGCGCAGTTCTCCCTCGACATAATGCGAGAAATGCTGCTGCGACCACTGGTGGTCATCGGTACGGCCAGGCATGCCCATCACGTCTCCCCTCGCGGCTCAGGGCTGGGACTGCCGCACTCACGGTAGTAGACCACCCCTGAGCCGAGCCGACCGCGCTGGTCAGCTGCGGGCTGGGCCGCCCGGTGCAGCCCCGGTGCCGCCCTGCTCCTCACTCGCCGTGGCGGGCTCGAAAGCCAGCGAGCAGGAGTTTATGCAGTACCGGTCCCCGGTCTGGGTAGGACCGTCGTGGAAGACGTGGCCGAGGTGACCGCCGCAGCGACGGCAGACAACCTCGGTGCGGCGCATGAACAGGCTGTGGTCCGGGCGCAGTTCGACCGCCTCGGCGATCGCAGGCTCGGAGAAGCTAGGCCACCCCGTGCCCGAATCGAACTTGGCGTCCGAGCCGAACAGCTTGCTGCCGCAGCCTGCGCACCGGTAGGAACCGTCTTGATGGTTGTGGACATACGAACCGGTGAACGGCCGCTCGGTGTGAGCCTGACGCAGGACGCTGTACTGCAGCGGAGTCAGTTCCTGGCGCCACTGCTCGTCTGGCTTGCGGATCTCGCGATCAGCGTCCGCCCTGGTAGCGGCACGAGCCTTACGCATTATTGGTTCCTCTCTCTCGTCCGTCACCTAGTTAGACCCGCACCCCAGCCAAACGGTTTCCGGCCACGCGCCCCGCGGATCCGGTTACACCGGATCCGCGGGGCCCGGGCTAGCTCTGCTGGGCAAGGAAAAGGAATGCCGGGACTGTGCGGCGATGGCCCGCCGCCAAGGCCTGGCCGCCGGCCTTGGCTGGGCGGTCAGCGAGGCGTACCACGCGTTGGCTGAGCTCGAACTGGGGCTGGGAAATGCGGCCGCGGCGATCGAGCACTACGAGCAGATGGATGCCGGCCCGTTCTCGCCCGAGGCGATGCTGGCAACCCCCGGGGTGATCGACGCCGCACTGCGGTTGGGCGAGCCGGAGCGGGCGGCGTTGGCACTTGACCGGTTTGCGGCCTGGGCTCCGGTGAGCCGGACCCTCTGGTAGACGGAATACTCGCGCGCTGCCGCGCCGTCATGACCGAGGACGCGACACAGGCCGATGACCTGTTCGCTCAGGCGCTCGGTCACCATGACCACCGCGTACCGCCGTACGAGCGGGCGCGAACCCAGCTCGCCTACGGCGAGCGCCTGCGCCGTGACCGCCGCATAACCGAGGCGCGGATCCAGCTCCGCAGTGCCCTTGACACTTTCGAGGGAATCTCCGCGCCGCTGTGGGCCGAGCGGGCGCGTGGCGAATTGCGCGCGACCGGTGAGACCGCCCGCAAGCGGGACCTCAGCTCACTGGACACGCTAACGCCCCAGGAACGCAGGGTCGCCCGGCTGGTGGCGGCCCGGTGCCAGCAACAAAGACGCCGCCGCTCAGCTCTTCCTTAGCCGCCGGACCGTCGAGTACCACCTCGGCAAGGTCTTCACGAAACTCGGCGTCGCCTCTCGCGTAGAACTTGCCCGGCTCCCGCTCGACCCGGTCCTCACCGGACAAAGCGCCAGCGCCCGCCGGCTGGGCGGCTGATGTCGATGGGAGATGCGCAGCTTGCTAGCCGACAGCTATCCGCAGCAGCTGGCTGCTGGAGCCGTTGAAGATGTCCTGGTCGCCGGGGAAGGTGCCAGCCGAAGCGTACTGCCAGAACGTGAAGGTGCTCCAGCCGGCCGGCAGCGCGCCCGCGGTGGTGCCGTTACCGGCGATCCACAGCGGGTCGTCGGCGGCGAATCCGGCGTAGTTGCCGGTACACTTCGCCCACCAGTTGCTCGCGGTGTAGATGACCGGCCAGACCGTGGTGAGGGATTGGTAGGCGTCGGTGAAGCTGGCGATCCACGACACCATCGCGGCCTGGCTGAGCCCGTAGCACTCGGGACCATAGGGGTTGTATTCGATGTCCAGAGCCCCCGGCAGGGTCCGGCCATCAGCGCTCCAGCCGCCGCCGTTGGAGACGAAGAAGCTGGCCTGCACCGCGCCGCTGGACTCGTTGGGCAGCGCGAAGTGGTAGGCGCCGCGGATCAGTCCAGCCTGGTACGCGCCGTCGTACTGGGAACCAAAGTCAGCATTGACGAGCCCAGTGCCCTCGGTTGCCTTGATGTAGGCGAACTGCGCCCGGGCAGAGGCGACCGCGCTCCAGTCGATGATCGGCTGGTGACCGCTGACATCCAGGCCCAGCACCAGGGGCGCCGCAGCCGCAACCGCAGGACTGACGCCCACCTGGCCGATGACCAAGACGGCAACGACGCTGCAGCCGGCGGCGATCGCAACTGCGCGCCGCGCGTGCTGGACAGCTGAACGGCACTGTATGAGCACTGGCCGGATCAAGGGTTCCCCCCTTTTTGGTTGCGCGCCTTGTCGCGAGATCTTCGTCGGCCCCTTGGCATCGCAGCCAGCCCTCGCTACCGCATAAAGAAACCTTGTCAACGTGAAATGGCATACCATCCTGGATGCGGATGCGGAACTTTTGCCACGGGGCTAGATGAATGTGAAGCGGTGCTGAGAATTGCGTTATGGTTCCAGTAGCAGATCCCGGTCAATACGTATACCGTTTGGGGAGAGCTAGATGACGTATTTGTTGTCATCGCCAAGCTGTGCAGGACATTTTCGGCTTGATGACTGCCGGACAGCAGCCGCAGTTGCGTTTAATTGGGAACCGAGGAATTGCGTTTAAAATAGCCGTCCTAGTGACGGCTACGCTTGCCTTGTACGTTCTTCATCTCATTTAGCCATCCCCAGCCGAACATGTCAAGATGGCCAAAACCATTGGTGCGGTAAATGTCACCAGACGCGTTCGCCCTGACCGGACCGCTAGCAGCTGGAGCGGCTGGTAGCCTGACGGGTGCCGCTCGGCTTCCTCGTGGTCGTCGACGTGCCGGACACGCCGGATCACGTCACGGCGGTGCGTGTGAATGTATTGCTGGCCGAGATCGGAGCGGCCCTGGCTCGGTTGGCGGCGAGGAGGATGCCGTGAGCGAAGTGGACCGGCTGGAAGCGGCGCTCGGCGAGTGCCGGGAGATGATCCGCGAAGCCCACGCCGCTACGAAGGACTTGCGCGCCGCGGTGCGTGAGGCCAGGCAGGAGTTGCGCGCCCTGGCGAAGGACGAGGTGGCGGCTCACCTCCAGATGGAGGTGTCCCGGCAGCTGGAGGAACTCGGTGAGCGGACTCAGGAGGCTGTTACCGCCGCGACGCAGAAGGTGATCTCCGAGTTCGACCGGTTCGGTGAGTCGTTGCTGGGCAAGGAGGCCTACTGGCAGAAAGCCAGCGGCCGTCGCGCCGCCGCGCGTCCCGACGCCGATGTGGTGCCGCCCGGCATTCTGCCCGGCGAAGACAAGGGCTGATGCGGGGCGGAGGCTAGGCTGTTGCGGTGTGAGCGAAGGCGAGCTGCTGATCGGAGATGGCGTCACCCAGGGGATCGTCCGGATCGGGGACACGGTGCGGCGGCCGCTGCGGCCGTTCAGCCTGACCGTGCAGGCGTACCTGGCCCACCTGCGCGACGCCGGGTTCACCGGCGCGCCGCTTC
>JBAUAY010000709.1:0-14409 GCA_049676235.1 Streptosporangiaceae bacterium | reverse complement strand
GTCGAAGGCGGCGCGGACGTGCGCCGGGGCGAGGTGGATATAGCGGGCTGAGGAGTCGACATGGTCATGTCCCATCAGTGCCTGGATGACCGCCAGGTCGGTGCCGGCCTCGGCCAGCGCGGTCCCGAAGGAATGCCGCAGGGCGTGGGGGTGGCCGTCTGTCACTCCCGACAGTTCGCGGTGATACCGGAACACGGCCCGCAGTCCCTCGGGGGTGAGCGGGCGTCCCCGGTTCGGGCCCTTGGCCACGAGGAACAGCCGGCTGGCGGCCGTGCCGTCCGCATCGGCGTCTGGCCGCTCGAGAAGCAGGTAAGTCTGGATGAGCCCGGCGACCCCGGCGTCGACGGGGACACGGCGTTCCTTGTCGCCCTTGCCGGTGAGCAAGGCCCAGCCGCGGGGGATGTCGACGTCTCCGACGTTCAGCGCGAGCACCTCGGCGGAGCGCAGGCCGGACAGCAGCATGAGCCCGGCGATTGCCTTGTCCCGCCAGCTGCGGAAGCTGTCCAGCAGGGCCGTGGCCTGCTCGGCATCAAGCCCTTTCGGCAGTCGGCGGGGCTGCCGGACCCGCAGTTTCGACGCCGGCCGCGGCGCGGCCAGGTGTCCCAGCAGCCCGCTCCGCTCGCTTCGGCCGGCCTGGCGGCGGGCCGCGCCCTTGGGCACCGGGCTGGGCTTGTCCGGGTCTCTCATCGCCCGGAACTCGAACATCCCCGAGATGGCGGCCATCCGCCGGTTGACGGTAGCCGCGGCATACCCGGTGCTGCGGCCGTCGCGGATCGAGTACACGTTCCCGCCCGGCCGGCCGGGCAGCGGCGCTGCCCGGCACCAGGCCAGGAACCGCAGCATCACATCAGTCGTGACCCCGGCCAGCGCGATCCCCTCCCCGTCCAGCCAGCGGGCGAACGCCAGCAGGTCGAACGCGTAGGCCCGCACCGTGTGCGCCGAGAACCCGCGGTCGGCCAGGTAGCCCAGGTAGCCGTTGATCAGCTCCCCGTCGGCCGCCCCGGCCAGCCGCCAGCGGCCCTCCCGCAGTTCCGCCCGGAGCCCGGGCTGCTGTTCTGTCATGGGACACGGTTATGACAGATGTCCCGCAATGCAGGCAAACACCCTCGTATCACGGCGTGTCGCGCTGCTCAGGAAAACTCGATTAGCCGGTTAAGAGAGGTTATCCGATGCGATGGAGCGGTAGCCGTGGCCGCGTTCATCGCAGCCCAGAGGGCCGGTCGCGGCATCCCGCATGCGGTCAGCTGCCGGGCGCTGGGCGTGTCGGAGTCCTGGTTGTACAAGTGGAAGGGGTGGTGACCGCTCTGCGCGGCGGGCGCGCCGGGACCGGCTCAAGGCCGAGATCGCCCGGCTGTTCGCCCGGCGCAAGGGCAAGGACGGGTCACCGCGGATCACCGCCACGCTGCGGGAGGCCGGCTGGACGGTCAGCAAGAACACCGTCGCCGCCTTGATGGCCGAGATGGGCCGGGCCGCCCGGCCGAAGGCCAGGCGCAGGGGCGGCACGCGGCCGAGGAAGGGCCGGCAGAACGCCAGGACGCACCGGACCTGGTCCGGCGGGACTTCAGTGCGGCCGCCATCAACCGCAAGTGGTACGGCGACGGCACTGAGATCCCGACCGGGGAGGGCAAGCTGCACCTGGACATTATCCGGAATAACCTCGCCGGTAACAGTCGGCTACCCCGGCGACTGAATAGCTGATGGTTTACCGCCACGGGCTGCTGGTAGGAGGGGAACGCTGATGGCGGCTTCGGGGCGGATTGGTTGCATAACTTGTGATCACTGTCTGCTCTAGCGATCGGCCGCGGATATTGAGCAGGGCCACGGCGCTTGGAGGGAGCACATGGCAGCTGCACCTCAAGCGCTCGGACGGTCAGCGACGATGACCCGCTTGGCGCATACGGAAATTCCCGCCGCAAATGGCCGGTAACTCTCCGGTAAGTGACACGGCTGGGAGCGATGCCCCGCCTCTCCTTGACCTGGCGTTCGACTCCGGCGCGCTGTATATCCTGCGAGCCGAAGTGCTGGCTCTTGCCGGTCAGTCGGGATTGTCTGATGACCGGGCCGGGGATGTGGTCTTGGCCGTTCACGAGCTGGCGGCCAATGTGGTCTGCCATGGCGGCGGGAAGGGGCGACTGCGGGTATGGCATCTGACTGGGGTACTGCAGTGCCAGGTCGACGACGGCGACCTGATCGCATCCGCAGGTCCCGCGGCCTTGCTGGATCCGTTTCCTGAGCTGCCCGGTCACGGCCTGTGGATAGCGCGGCGAGTCGCGAACCAGATGCAGGCGCTCTCCGGCCCGCGCGGTACCCGCGTCACGCTTATCTTCGAGCTGCCCGCCGCAGAGTGAGGAGGAGCGAAGCAGGTTAGGCGGCGGGGCGAGCATGCCCATGGCGTCATCGACGTTCTTGGCCAGGGTTCCGCGGCGGGGAAGGCCAGCGTCCTGCGGACGCCGAGGTTTCTTTTGGTCCTGTTCGCGGGCGTGCCGCAGTCGCCTTCGGCATGGCTTCCGGCATCGGCAGCCGCTCGTACCGTGATCGTCTGATCCACGCCCATCAGGCTCAGCAGCCGGGCCACGGTCGGCTGCGGGTTCGTCAGACTCCGCCCTGTTTCTTCATGGCGCGGCCGCCAGCACCAGGGTCCTGACGGACGCTGAGTCGGCGAAAGGTCAGCCCAGTGATGTCGACCGTCAGGTGTTGAGAACCGCTGGAGACCAGGCGGGCCAGCGCCTCGCTCAGTTCGGCAGCCATGGAGAGGTCAGCCTCACCCGACAGCGTAACCACCGGGCCGTTTTCACCGGCGGCTACGGAGATTCGGAGCGGACGCACGGTTCGCTACTTACTACACGCCACCAGCGAGCCACAATCAGCATCCGCGGAGAACTGAGCCTTTCCAGACCGGGCCCGGCGAGCCGGGCTACTGGGCATGACGTGCTAGCAGCTCTACCACCGCGCTCTCGGCGCGCCCCCTGGTGGCGAGATCGCCGAAATCGCTCTTCCTGTCCAGGTCACCAAGCACCGAAGCGATCGTGTGACCGTCCTCGTAGAGCTGGATGACGCGCGGATCGATATAAGAGGCCCTGGCCACGGCGGGGGTGTTGCCCAGGTAACACGGCGGGGTCTTGCCCAGGCAATCGGCCACTTCGCGGACCACCCGGGCGAGGGCGCGCTTGCGGCTCCTCCGCCACGGGCGGCTCGCGCTGCTTGGCCCTCTTGGCCAGGTATTCGAACACCAGCTGGCCCTGGCTGAGCGTCACATGTTCCTTCCGGATGGTCGCCAGCCCGGAGGTGCCGTTCTCCCCGGCGTACTCCTCTCCGCCCGGCCGGAAGAAACCGAGGTCGATCAGGCGTATCGCGGCCGCGAGGACCCGGTCCCTGGTCAGGCCCGCGGCCGTCCAGGTGACGGCCGATCACCTCGCGGATCCGCGGCAGGGCAGCCCCGAACTCCCGGACCCGGTCGTGCTTGTCCTGGTCCCGCTGCTCACGCCACAGATCGTGATACCGGTACTGGCGGCGTCCCGCCGCGTCGGTGCCGATGGCCTGGATGTGGCCCTGGGGATCGACGCAGATCCACACGTCCTCCGAGGCCGGCGGGATCACCAGGGCCCTGATCCGGGCGAGCGTCCCGGGGTCCTTGATCACCGTCGTGTCCGGACCCAGATAGCTGAAACCGCGACCGCAGCGCCGGCGCCGGATCCCCGTGCCGCTGGGGTCGCTTCGGCTGAGCGCGGCGCCGGGCGCGCTCGCTAGTGCTTCCTGGCCCTGGCGCAGCGCCACAGTTCCTCGCATACGGCGCGGCGATCAGGCTGGCGACCCCGGCCAGCACGCCGGCCAGGTAACCGGCGGGCAGGTGCTTGCGGCGCAGCTGCCATGCCGCGGATCCGGCCCGGCCCTGCCGGACGCCGGCGATCTGGTCCCAGTGCAGGCACAGCAGCGCCGACATCGCCATGAACGGCAGCGATTCGAGGAAGCTGTGGATGTGCTGCTCGGCCGGGTGCACATCGCGGCCGCCGTCGACCGTGGCCCGGACATCCCACATAGCGGCCGCCTCATGCACCCCCGGCGGCTGCGGTGCTGATGCCCAGCAGCAGCGGGTTCACCTCACACAGCAAGGTGAGCAGGAGCGGCACGGATATCTCGGCCATCATCAGCGCGTGAATCGCCAACTCCCTCAGGCCGCTGGTCCGTTCGATCCCAGTGCGCCGGTGCATCACGTAGTCCGCTATGCCCGGGACGAACCAGGCGGGCAGCAGGACATACATCAGGTACCGGACTGTCACCGACTCGACGTCAGCCAGGTCGGCGGAGACCTCCCTGGGATCCGTATGCCGCCACGACCGTGCAGCTCGCCTCATCTGCCCGACCGGGCGGGTCGCCATAGATGTCTCCCTTCCCCGCACCGGTTCCCTCGCCTACCAGGCATGGACAGGCTCAACCCTTCCCCGGCGCCCGCAGCCGTGCCGCCGACCTACCAGCCCGAAGCCGCGGTGCGCGGCACTGTGCGGAGCTCACCACGCCCCGATGTTTACCCGGTCCGCCGGCGGGCAGCACAGCAAAGCTCTCAAGGGGGTGATGATGATCAATTCCGGCGGGATGCTCTCTGCGGGGGAGCCGCTTGAGGGTAATGAACGCACCGGTTCGTGGTCAGGCGCCGCCACGGCTGCGGCCTTCGCGTACGCCGTCCGGTCGGGCCGGCTGGACCTGCCGCTTCCGGGTTCCGGCTGGACCCGTGAGCGTTGGGCCGCGCTCGCCGCCCTGGCGGAAGAAGACCTTTCCCTGGCCCGGCTGGCTGAGGGACACACGGATGCCGTCGCCATCCTGGCCGAGCTCGGTGCCAGCCCGCCTCCCGTCGGGACCCGCTGGGGAGTCTGGGCCGCTCAGCCACCTGGTCCCAGCCTGATCGCCACCAGGACCGGCCATGGCTGGCGGCTGGACGGCATCAAGCAGTACTGCTCCGGGGCGCGCTCGTGCACCGACGCGCTGGTAACCGCGGCGGCGCCGGACGGGAGCCGGCTGTTCGCGGTCAGCACCCGTGACCTGTCTCCCGTCCCCGGTTCATGGCCGGCCACGGGCATGGCCGCCAGCGACACATTGGACATCGAGTTCACCAACATCTCAGCCCAGCCGCTCGGCGGCCCCGGCCGGTACATCGACCGGCCTGGCTTCGCGCACGGTGGTGCCGGGGTGGCCGCATGCTGGTACGGCGGGGCACGCGGCGTCGCGCGGACGCTGCTGGCCGCCGCGGCCGAACGTGACATAGGGCCGCACGCTAAGGCCCACCTCGGTGCCGTCGACATCGCCATGCATACGGCACGATCGGCGCTCGATGCGGCGGCGGCCGAGATCGACGCCGACCCAGCCGACCGCCAGGGCGGCGGCCGGCTGCGGACCCTCCGGCTCCGTGCGCTGGTCGAGGCCGTGGCCACCGAGGTCATGCACCGGGTGGGCCGCGCGCTCGGAGCCGGGCCGCTGAGCCACGACGAGTCCCATTCCCGCCGGGTCGCGGATCTCACCGTGTACCTGCGGCAGCACCACGCCGAGCGCGATCTGGCTCAGCTCGGCGAGCTCGTAGCCTCCAGCGGTCCCACGTGGTAGGCCGCGACGTGAGTCGGGTCGCGCCGAACCGTATCGACCGGCCAGGTACCGCCGAGGAAGCCTCGGACGAATGGGCCGGGCAGAAGCACCTCCCAGCCGCCGACCCGTTTACTGGCCCAGCGTCATGATTGTCGTCGCCCATCCCGACGATGAGGTCCTAGGAGCTGGCGGCGTGATGGCAATGCTGGCCGCCGCGGCGCGGCGGGCCCGGCGAGCCGGCCTGGAGATGCTGAGCTACCCGATCTGGATGTGGCACTGGGCCAGGCCAGGGGACTGCCGGGTCCCCTGGCCGCAGGCCTGCCAGGTAACGCTCACCGCGGACGTCGCGGCGAAGAAGGAAGCGGCGATCGGTGCGTTCGCCAGCCAGCTGACCGGCCGCGAGGGCGCCGCGGGCCCGGTGCTTCCTCGCGGAATCGTGGCGCACTTCACCCGGCCGCTGGAGGTGCTGCTGCGATGACGGCCCCGGTGACCGTGCCGGCGGGCTATTTCGACGCCATGTACCAGGCCGCGGCCGACCCCTGGGGCTTCGAGGACCGCTGGTACGAGCAGCGCAAGTACGCGATCAGCCTGGCGCTGCTCCCGGCCGCCCGGTACCGCCGCGCTTTCGAACCCGGCTGCTCCATCGGGGTCCTGACCCGGATGCTCGCCGGGCGCTGCGACGAGGTGCTGTCCTGCGATGTCGCCGCGGCTGCTGCCCAGGCCGCGGCCCGGCGTACCGAGGACCTGCCCCACGTCCGGGTCGAGCAGCGCGACATCCCCGGCAGGTGGCCGGACGGTCGCTTCGATCTCATCGTGTTCTCCGAGATCTTGTACTACCTCGGGGACCAGGATCTGGAGCAGGCGCTGAAGCATGCGGTGTCCGCCCTCGAGCCGGAGGGCGCCCTGCTCGCCGTGCACTGGCGGCATCAGGTGGCCGACTACCCGCGGTCGGGCGACGACGTCCACCAGGTGCTGGCTGGCTGCCCCGGGCTGGCGCGCCTGGTCCGCCAGGAGGAGCCCGATTTCCTGGCCGAGGTCTACATCCGCACCGAGGGGATGCCGGTATCGGTTGCCGAGGCGACGGGCCTGGTGTGATCGACAGGCTCGGCCCGGTCGAGGCGGTCGGCGTGGCCGTGCCGGCGCATGACGAGGAGACGTTGCTACCGGCCTGCCTGGCCGCGCTGCGGGGTGCTGCCGGTGCGCTTCGCCTGGCGGTCCATGTCGTGGTCGTGGCTGACGCGTGCACCGACCAGACGGCCGCGGTGGCCCGCGTGGCCGGCGCCCGGGTGATCGGTATCCACGCTCGCCGGGTGGGCGCTGCGCGGGCCGCGGGAATGAGGGAACTGCTGCGGCTTACAGTCGGCTCAGATCCGGCCGCTGTCTGGCTGGCCACGACCGACGCCGACACCCTGGTGCCGCCGGACTGGCTGCGGCGCCAGCTCGACTACGCGAACGCGGGCTGGGACATCGTCCTCGGCACCGTCACCGTCACCGACTGGGACGGCCATCCGCCGCACGTGCCGGCCGCGTTCGCCGAACGCTACGCCTTCGGCTCCGGGCGGCACCCTCATGTGCACGGGGCCAATCTCGGCATCCGGGCTTCTGCCTACCTGGCCGCGGGCGGGTTCCCGCCGTTGCGGACGGCCGAAGACCACGCATTGCTCGCCGCCGCGACCCGGGCCGGATGCATGGTCGCGCAGGCCAGCGAAATCGCGGTCGAGACCTCGGGCCGTCGGCTGGCGCGCGCGCCCCGCGGATTCGGCGACCTGCTGCGGACGCTGGCTGACCAGCGGGTTCCGGCGGTAACACCCCGTCCGATGTCGTACGCCCCTGACCCTGGACCGGCTGTCGGGTTCGAGGGCTGGAGAAGTGTTTGCCGGCCGGCTGCGGGTAGGAGAGCAACCCGCCATCACAACCCAGGGAGTCATCTCATGGCCAAGCATGACGTCGATCCCGTTCTCCGGCAGCTGGTTCGGGCGGTCAACGAGTCCGGGCAGGCCGCGGTGCCCGTCACGGTGACGGTGCACGGCACGACGCTGACCGGGACCCTCGTCGCCGAGTCCAGGTACTTCAGCGAGCTGGTCGAGGGGAATCCCCTGATGAGCTCGCTGGAGCCCGCCTCGGGCCTGCTCGGTAAGGAGTACGCCAAGGAAGCGGAGGCTGAGTCCGACCACCACCTGCACGTGCGGGCCGCCAGTATCCGCGGCAACGCCGAAGCCGCCGAGGGCCTGTGGCGCATCAGCCTGGAGGCCGTCGACGGGTGGACCCTGCGCGCCAGCGCCGAGGTGGACGCGGAAGACACGGGGCCGTTCGCGCGCCTGCTCGGCGCCCCGTGACTACCCCGTCCCGGCCCTTCGTGCCGGGTAAGCAAACGGCGCGGCCGGCGAGTCGGCCGCGCCGTTTCGCGCACTGCCGTTTCAGCGCACATCCGGCTCCAGCAGCAGTCCCGGCCTGTCATCCGGGAAGTGTCTCACCGCCAATGGGCGCGAGTACCTCTCCGGAGTAGTAGCTGGACAGTCTGCCGCTGGCGAAGAAGACATACGAGGGGGCGATCTCGTCGGGATGGGCGGCCCGGCCCATGGGAACCTGCGCGCCGAACGAACTGACCCGGTCCGCGTCGAAGGTCGCGGGGATCAGCGGGGTCCAGACCGGGCCGGGGGCAATGCTGTTCACGCGGATGCCGCGGTCCTGCAGTGCCTGGGCCAGTGAGTAGGTGAAGGCGAGAATGGCGCCCTTCGTCGCGGCGTAGTCGATCAGCGTCTTGTTCCCGCGCAGTCCGTTGATCGAGGACGTATTGATGATGACGCCGCCGTCGGGCAGGTGCTTCAGCGCCGCCCGGGTGGTCCAGAAGTAGCTGTGGACGTTCACCCGGAACGTCCGTTCCCATTGACTGGTGCTCAGCTCACTAAGGTCGTCGACCGGTTCCTGCGTCGCGACGTTGTTGACCAGCACGTCAAGGCCGCCGAGTTCGGTGACGGTCTGCTCCACGGCCCGCTGGCAGTTGTCTTCTATGGCGAGGTCGCCACGGATCGCCACGCACCGCTGTCCGGCCGCTCTGACCAGTTCCGCCGTGCGGGCCGCATCCTCGTCTTCGGTTTCGGAGAGGTAGGCGATCGCGACGTCGGCGCCTTCCTTGGCGAACGCGACCGCCACGGCGCGTCCGATACCCGAGTCGCCGCCGGTGATCAGGGCGCGAGTTCCGGTAAGCAGGCCGCGTCCTTCGTAGTCGCGCATCTCATCGCGCGGCGCCGGGTCCATCTCGGCGGTCCGGCCCGGGTATTCCTGCTCTTGTTCCGGCGGTGGCTGGCCGGCTGACGGCGTCGTCATGTCTGCTCCTCGTGGTCCGCATCGCTTTTGAAGCCGTAATCGCTACCCGGCCCATGCGGGTTAATCCTGCGCGAGCGGATACTCACCTGGCGGTTCCCGTCTTCTCCCGCCGCCGGGGCGATAAGTTCACGCGAGCGGGAAAGTGCTGGTGTCCATGACGGGAGGCTGCTCGTCAAGCTACTCGAGCGAACACGAGAAATCCCGCGGGCGGATACCGCAACCGTGCTCCTGCTGCACTTCTCCTCCGGGCAGCTGATCACGACCGCGGCTGCCGGGCTGGAGGAAGAGGTACGGCAAGCCGTGCGCATCCCGGTTGGCCCGGGGTTCGCCGGGCGGATCGCTGCCGAGCACCGGCCAGGCCGGCTCCTGCCCGCGGGCTGTCCAGATCTGCCACCAGCCGGCTGCTGTCCAGGGTTGACTGGTACGCGTCCCGGCCGCTGGCGGCGGTGTTCGTCGTCACCACGGCCGGGACGTTGGGTCATCGTGAGCATCGCGACGGGATTTCCAGCCCGGTGGGAAACAATCTTCCAGACAGTGGTAACCGCCCTGATCCTGGTCATGGTCTTTGTCATCCAGCACGCCCAGGTCCGCGATCAGCGAGCCACTCAGCGCAAGCTCGACGAGATCCTCCTGGTTATGCCCGATACCGCCAACGCCCTGCTCACCCTTGAGCACGCCTCCGACGAACTGCACGCCACCGCCAGCCAGCATCGGTCCATCTGTTAGGCCGCGTTCGGCGAGGATCCAGAGCCTGGTCCAGGCGGCTGAGCCGATAGCGGGATCTAGGGCTGGAGGACGACTTTGATGCAGCCGTCGGCCTTGTTCCGGAAGATCTCGTAGCCGTGCGGGGCTTGTTCCAGCGGCAGGTGGTGGGTGGCGAAGGTCTGCACGCCGAGCGGGTCGCCGCTGTCGGCGACCATGGGCATGAGGTCGTCGATCCAGCGCTTGACGTGGGCCTGGCCCATGCGCAGCTGGATCCCGCGGTCGAACATCTCCATCATCGGCATGGGGTCGACCTCGCCGCCGTAGACGCCGCTGACCGAGACCGTGCCGCCGCGGCGCACGGCCTTGATCGCGACGTGCAGCGCGTCCAGCCGGTCGACCGCGGCCACGTCGGTGATCTTCTGCGCCATCCGGTCCGGCAGCAGGCTAGTGGCCCGCTGCGCCACCTCGGCCAGCTTGTTTCCGGCCGCCTCGTCGTGCCCGTGCGCCTCCATGCCGACCGCGTCGATGACCGCGTCCGGGCCATGGCCGCCGGTCATCTCGATCAGCATGCCAGCGGTGTCGGCGGTCTCGCTCAGGTCGACGGCCTCGATCCCGAACCGGGCCGCGGCGGCACGTCGCTCGGGCACCGGGTCGACTCCGATGACCCGGTCGACGCCGAGATGCCGGGCGATCCGCGCCGCGAACTGCCCGATGGGTCCCAGGCCGAGCACGGCCAGCGTGCCGTCCTTGGGCGTATCGGCGTAGGCATACGCCTGGTAGGCGGTGGGCAGCACGTCGGACAGGAACAGGTACTGCTCGTCCGGTCCGTCTGCCGGGATCTTGACCGGCCCGAACTGCGCCTGCGGGACCCGCAGGAACTGCGCCTGCCCGCCGGGGACCGAGCCGTACAGCGACGTGTAGCCGAACAGCGCCGCCCCCTTGCCCTGCTCCCGGACCTGCGTGGTCTCGCACTGGGCGTACAGGCCGCGGGTGCACATCCAGCAGTGCCCGCAGGAGATGTTGAACGGGATGACCACCCGGTCACCGGGGGCCAGGCTGGTGACGTCCGCGCCGATCTCGGTCACCACGCCCATGGCCTCGTGCCCGAGCACGTCCCCGGGGGACAGGTACGGTCCGAGCACCCCGTATAGGTGCAGGTCAGAGCCGCAGATCGCGGTCGAGGTAACCGCGATGATCGCGTCATTCGGTTCCTGGATCCGAGGATCGGGCACGTCCGTGACCCGCACGTCCAGATTTCCCTGCCATGTCAGCGCCCGCATCAGCTGCTCCCCTCGTAGGCAATTCCGGGGCCGCCCTCTGCCCGCGCAGTCCGGTAATCCACCCCCTGGCCCGGAAAAGTTTCCCGGCCGGGCGCGCGGGAAGCGTGGCAGGAATTCCCAGGTCATGGAGGCGACACATGAAGGCACTGACTCCGCTGCTTACCGCGGGCGCGCTGGCGGGAGCGGCGGCCCTCACCGTACGCCGCACCTCGGACGACCTCCGCGGCGAGGTAGCGGTCGTCACCGGCGCCTCACGCGGGCTCGGCCTGCTGCTAGCCCGCGAACTGGCCCGGCAGGGCTGTCCGCTGGTCATCTGCGCGCGGGATTCCGCCGAACTGGACCGGGCGGCGGGCCAGTTGCGGGAGGCAGGCGCCGACGTGACCGCGGTGGCCTGCGACGTGACCGACGAGGCCACGCCGTCACGGCTGGTCCAGGCCGCGCTCGAGCGTCATGGCCGGCTCGACATCGTCATCAGCAACGCCGGGATCATCCAGGTCGGCCCGGTACGGGCGGTCCCCCCGGAACACTTCGAGACCGCGCTGGACACCATGGCGCTCGCGCCCGCCCGCCTGGCCCTGGCGGCGCTGCCAGTCATGCACGGTCAGCGTCACGGCCGGATCGTCATCATCACCTCGATCGGCGGCAAGCTGAGCGTCCCGCACCTGCTGCCATATAGCACGGCAAAGTTCGCCGCCGTCGGCTTCTCCGAAGGACTGCGCGCCGAACTCGGACGCGGCCCGGTGACCGTCACCACCGTCGTGCCCGGGCTGATGCGCACCGGCTCCCACCTGCAAGCCCGCTTCACCGGACAGGCCGGCAAGGAATTCACCTGGTTCGCCCTCGGCGCCAGCCTGCCGCTCATCTCAATGGACGCCGAACGCGCCGCCCGGCAGGTCATCGGCGCGGTACGACAGCGCCGGGCGGAAGTCATCCTGACCCCGGCCGCCCAGTTCATCTCCCGCATAGCCGGGCTCGCGCCCGGACTGACCAGCGGCACACTGCACCTGGTGCAGCGGCTGGCGCTGCCCGCGCCGGCTGGGGCGCCCACGGATCCCGCCCAGGACAGCGGCGAGGGAACCCCCGGGCATGCCCTGAACCCAGCCGTGAGCCGGAAGGCATTCGACCGCCTGACCGCGTTCGGCCGGGGCGCCGCAAGCCGCTTCAACGAGAAGCCACAATGAGTCCGAGTTGATGACCGTTCGTACTCGCGGAGAAGGGCCTGACATGGATGACGGGACCGGGAGATATGCCGTCGAGGTTCTGCTAGTCGAGGACAACCGCGGGATGTTGTCATGATCACAGAGGCGTTCGAGCAGTCGGGCGCGTCCGTCCCCTGCACGTAGTGGGCGATGGCGAGCAGGCCATGCAGTTCCTCCACCGGGCCGGCGGCTTCGCCGATGCCCGGCCCGGCCTGATCGTGCTCGACCTCAACGGACCTCAACGGGCCGCGCCGCACGGACCTGCTGCCCATTCCCGTGCTGATCCTGATCACCTCGGCGGCTCGGCCCGATGTCCAGCTGAGCTATTCGCTGCATACCAGCGTCTATGTCTCGAAGGCCGCCGACTTCGACGGCTTCACCGACGCGATCCGGCAGATCGCCCGCTGGTTCCTGGAACTCATCGAGCTTCCGCGCCCGTCGTAGCCACCTGCCGCACATTTAGTCCTGCAGATTGCGTGTCGGGGCCATGGCGAAGGGTAGGGCGGCGGCCTCCAGGGGAAGCCGTCCGCCGCGCCGCGGTACTGACAGGCATGAGGAGGGTTCATGGCGACCAGTAAAGAGACCAGCTCCGACCACCAGACGACGGAGTATGGCGATCAGCGGGTCGAGCGCGGCCACGGGGGCGAGATCCACCAGGTAGCGGCGGACGGCGGGCCGCGGCTGACGACCCAGCAGGGTACGGTCGTCTCCGACGACCAGAACACGCTGCGGCTCGGGGAGCGCGGCCCGGGCGCGCTGGAGGATTTCCACTTCCGGGAGAAGATCTTCCATTTCGACCACGAGCGGATTCCCGAGCGGGTGGTGCACGCCCGCGGCTACGGGGCGCACGGGTATTTCGAGAACTATGAGCCGCTGACCGGCATCACCCGGGCCGACCCGTTCTCCGAGGCCGGCCTGCGCACCCCGGTGTTCGTCCGGTTCTCCACCGTGGCGGGCAACAAGGGCTCGTCCGACCTGGCGCGGGACGTGCGGGGCTTCGCCACGAAGTTCTACACCCGGGAAGGCAACTGGGACCTGGTCGGGAACAGCATCCCGGTGTTCTTCATCCAGGACGCCATCAAGTTCCCGGACCTGATCCACGCGGCCAAGCAGGAGCCCGACCGGGGCTTCCCGCAGGCCCAGACCGCGCACGACAACTTCTGGGACTTCGCCTCGCTGATGCCGGAGTCCACCCACATGCTGATGTGGATCATGTCCGACCGGGCCATCCCCCGGTCGTTCCGGTTCATGGAGGGCTTCGGGGTGCACACGTTCCGGCTGGTGAACGCCGACGGCGGGTCCACGTTCGCCAAGTTTCACTGGAAGCCGAAGCTGGGCCTGCAGTCGGTGGTGTGGAACGAGGCAGTCAAGATCAGCGGCGCCGATCCCGACTTCCACCGGCGGGACCTGTGGGATGCCATCACGGCCGGCGACTTCCCCGAGTGGGAGCTGGGGCTGCAGCTGTTCGACGACGAGTTCGCCGACCGGTTCGCCTTCGACGTGCTGGACCCCACCAAGATCATCCCCGAGGAGGAGGTCCCGGTCCGGCGGGTCGGCTGCCTGGTCCTGGACAAGGTGGCGGGCAACTTCTTCGCCGAGACCGAGCAGGTGGCGTTCTGCACCCAGAACGTCGTGCCCGGCATCGACTTCACCAACGACCCGCTGCTGCAGGGCCGGAACTTCTCGTACCTTGACACCCAGCTCAAGCGGCTGGGCGGCCCCAACTTCACCCAGCTGCCCGTCAACGCGCCCAAGTGCCCGGTCGCGCACTTCCAGCAGGACGGCCACATGGCGATGGCCAACCCGCAGGGCCGGGTGAACTACGAGCCCAGCTCCTGGGACCCGCCCGGCCCGCGCGAGGACCCGGTGGCCGGCTTCCGCACCTACCCCGACGGGCAGGGCGACCAGGCAGGTCCTAAGCGGCGGCTGCGGCCGGAGAGCTTCGCCGACCACTACAGCCAGGCGAGGCAGTTCTTCATCAGCCAGGACCAGACCGAGCAGCAGCACATCATCGACGCGTTCACCTTCGAGCTCAGCAAGTGCGACCGGGAGGCGATCCGGACCAGGATGGTGGCCGGGCTGCGTAACGTCGGCGACGACCTGGCCGGCCCGGTGGCCGAGGGCCTGGGCCTGCCCGGGCTGCCTGACCCGCTGCCCGCCGCCCGGGAACCCGTCCGCGACCTGGCCGCCTCCCCGGCGCTGAGCATCCTGGCCAACGGCCCGGACAGCTTCACCGGCCGCAAGGTCGGCATCCTGGTCACCGACGGCGTCGACGCCGCCAAGCTCGACGAGGTGAAGTCAGCGGCCGAGCAGGCGCAGGTCAACGT
>JBAUAY010000708.1:0-6978 GCA_049676235.1 Streptosporangiaceae bacterium | reverse complement strand
GGCACGGCTCCGCGGCGGCCGGGGTCTGGGCCGGCGTGGGCACCGGGCTGCTCTACGGGGTAGCGGCGCTCGCGATCAAGGGGCTCTCCGGCATCCTGGTCCGCCACCAGAGCGTAACGGGCCTGGCGATCGGCGTCGTGTCGTCGCCGTACCTGTATGTGCTGGTTGGCTCGTCGGCGGTCGCGATGCTGCTCTTCCAGGCCGCGTTGCAGGGCGGCCGTGCGTCGATCGTCATACCGGTATCCGGCGTCACAGGCAGCATGTACTTCATCATCGCGGGCACCTGGCTGTTCCATGAGCATCTGCCCGAAAGCCCGGCCAAGCTCGGCCTGCGCCTGGCCGGGATTGCACTGGCCGCGCTGGTGGTGATCGCGCTGTCCAGGCAGGCGCCGGAGCAGGCCTCAGGCCCGGCCGCGGACGGTGCCGAGCTGGCGAGCGGCCAGCTGGCAGAGGTGAGGAGATAACGATGGCCCTCCTGGAGGATGCGCTGCTCGACGTGCTGGTGTGCCCCATCGACAAGCGCGGCCTGCTGTACTTCGCCGACGACGCGATGCTGTATAATCCGCGGTTGCGTCGGCTGTACCGGATCGAGAACGACATACCGGTCATGCTGCCCAAGCTCGCCGTACCGGTGCCCGACGAAGAGCACGAGCGGCTGATGAAATGTGCCCGGCGCGGCGAGGTCACCAGGATCACGGCCGACGAGGCCGACGTCCTGGCGGATTAGCCCGGCAGCTGGTACACGGTCAGCCCGGGCTGGCGCACCAGGAGGACCGCGCCGGGCAGCCGGGGTCCCGGGTCGTAGGCGTCGTCCAGTACGAATCTCACCCCGGCCGCGTCCAGAATCGCGGTCAGCGGGCCGCTAGCGCGGATGGCGCTGTCCAATCGCCGCGCGCGCGGGTCATCGGGTGCCAGCTCGACGTGGCCGACCTGGGTCCCGTCGTTCCAGATCACCGGCCGCGACAGCAGCCGGGACCACGGATCGAGGACGACCTCCCCGTGGTTCCAGGACGGCGTCCGGTAGGTCTCCCACGGCAGCAGCAACACGGCGCCGCGGGCCGGGCTGGCGTCGATCGTGCGCGCGACGGCCAGCCATCCCGCCGGGTACCGGGCCGGCTGGAGCCGCCCGGCGGCGCCCCAAGCCAGGCCGGGCAGCAGCAGCACCGGCGCCAGGATCGCGAGGACCCCGAGGGCCACCCCCGGCCGGTCCTGGTCTCTTGTCCCGAACGGGTGCGGTTTCATCGCCCAGGCCACCACCACGCCGAACCCGGCGGCCTCGGCTAGGGCGAGCGGCGCCACGAACTGCTGGCCGTCGCGCAGTACGGCGGCCCCCGGAAATGCGCTCGTCACCGACCTGAGCAGATCCCGGCCCACGGCGGTCACGCCAATGCAGGCGATCAGCAGCCCGGCGGTCGCGGCGATACCCGACCCGGGCCAGCGGTGCTTGCGGGCGCTGACCAGGTACCCGGTGAGGGCGACGATCACCATGACTAGCCACAGCGCCGACCACGCCCCGCCGTAGGCTTTCGGGACCGTCTGCGCGTTCCACTCGCCGCCTAGCATCAGCAGGCTGCCGATGCTGCCGAACGGCGTGTCGGCTCGTGCGGCGAACGCGGTCACGCTGGCAGGATCAACGTACACCGTATGCTGCAGGGATGGTATGAGCCAGGGCAGGCTGCCCGCGGCCAGCGCGGCGAGCGCGATGGCCGCCCGGCGAATGCTTCTGGTAAGTAGCGCCGCGGGCACCACGACCAGGGCGGTGATCGCCATCGCGGCGAACCCGCCGATCACCGCGGGTACCAGCGATAGGCACAGCCGCCCGGTCCAGCGCCACGGCGCCTCATCTGGACTAAGGACGGCCCGCAGCGCCCAGGGCAGGCCGGCGTAGCCGAGCAGCAGCGCCCACTGACCGATGATGAGTCGCTCGCCCACATACGGGTTCCAGACGTAGAAGACGCCGCCGGCCAGGCGGGCGAGCAGGGGCTCCCGGTCGAGGAGAGCGGCTACCCCGGCGCAGCCGAGCACGAAGATCGCCAGCAGGACGAGCTTCTGCGCGATGTCGGCCGGCATAATCCGCGACGCGACCGCGATGGCTAGGTCGCTGGGCACCGCCCTGGGCGGGGCGAGCCCGGGCAGCGCCGCGCCGAACGGCTCGCGCGGCACGAAGACCATGTCGTAGCTGAGCAAGAACCCGCGCCGCAGCCCCGGGCCAAGTGCGAGCAGTCCCAGGCATAGGCCGGTAACCAGCCCTGGGATATTCCGCCGTGCGGTCGCGCCCACGGTACCGCAGAGTAACGTACGCGGGCGCGAGCTGATCTCGCTGCTGTGGGCAGATCTGCCCACAGCAGCGTGCGGGGCATTCTGGGGCGGCCGTGCCGCAAGCTGGAGGCATGGCTCAGGAAGAAAAGAACCCGTTGTTCAGCGAGCGCGTCCGGGAGCAGCTGCTGCTCCGGCGGATACTCGTGCTCGACGGGGTGCTCGACGACGACAACGGCACGCTGCTCGTGACGCAGTTGCTCACCCTGGCCGCCGAGGATCCCGCCGCCGACGTCGCGTTGTGGATCAACTCACCCGGCGGATCGGTGCCGTCCATGCTCGCCATCCGCGATGTCATACGGCTTGTGCCGTGCGATGTCTCGACCCTGGCGCTCGGGCTGGCCTGCAGCGCCGGGCAGTTCCTGCTCTCGGCGGGCGCCAAGGGCAAGCGGTTCGCGCTGCCGCACGCCCGCATCCTGATGCACCGCGGCTCGGCGGGCATCGGCGGCAGCACGGTCGACATCGAAGTCCAGGCCGACGACTTGCGGCACATGGTGGACACCGTGCTCGGCCTCATCGCCACCGACACCGGCCAGCCGGTCGAAGCCATCTTCGACGACTCCCTGCACGACCACTGGTACACGGCCGAACAGGCCAGGGACTACGGCTTCATCGACGAGATCGTCGGCTCGTTCGGCCAGGTCATGCCGACCAGAAAGCACCGCATCGGCCTGAAAGGGGACACCACATGAGCAGCTATACCATCCCGAATGTCATCGCCCAGCATCCGCGCGGCGAGCGGATCATGGACGTGTACTCGCACCTGCTGACCGAGCGCATCGTCTACCTCGGCACCGCGATCGATCCCGGCGTCGCCAACACGCTCATCGCCCAGCTGCTGCACCTCGAGGCGGAAAGCGCCGAGCTGGAGATCAACCTGTACGTCAACTGCGAGGGCGGCGACCTGCCCTCCATGCTCGCCATATACGACACCATGCAGTACATCCAGCCGCCGGTCGCGACCACCTGCGTGGGCCAGGCCATCGGCGTCGGCGCCGTGCTGCTCGCGGCCGGCGCGCCCGGCCAGCGCTCCCTGCTGCCGCACGCGCGGGTGGTGCTGCATCAGCCCGCCGCCCGCGGCCAGGGGCCGATTCCCGACCTGATCCTGCAGGCGGACGAGCTGGTGCGGATGCGCGCCGACATCGAGGCGATCCTGTCCGCGCACACGGGCCAGTCCGTACAGACCCTGCGCGCCGATACCGACCGCGACCGGGTGCTGACAGCGCGGGCGGCGCTGGAGTACGGAATCGTCGATCACGTGCTCGGGCAACGGCGACTGGACGACGCCGGGTCCCCGGCCGCCTGATCCTATGCCGCCAGGGAGAGCATGACCGGACCCGGCGCACGAGACCGGGACGCGCGCGGCGCGGATATCCGGGCCAAGGAAATCGCCTGCTGACGGCGCAGGTCGCCGGCGACCTGTTCGGTCAGCTGGATGAGCGTCGTCCGCAGCGATCCAGCCAGGGCCGCGATCATCTCGCTCGACGGTTCCTTGCAGCCGCGCTCGATCTCGGAAAGGTACTGCGGCGATATCCCGGCCCGGCCCGCCGTCTCCGCGAGCGTCTCCTGCTGCTCCAGGCGGAGAGCCCGGAGCTGCTGACCAAGCACCTCCCGCCACAGTGGTTCCTGAGCAGGGGGTTCTTGGGAAGGAAGGGGCGATTCTGGCTGGGGTTCCCGCCTCAGCGGGTAAACGCGCGCGCGCTCGGCCATGTGCTTCAGCGTACGAGCGCGATCCCGCCGCCGTCCTCAGTTTTCGCTACCGGCAGACCCCCGCCGGCGGCGCGAAGCGCGGCGGAATTCAATGAACGTGGCGCTCTACCTAAAAGATTAGGTAGAGCGCCACGTTCATTGGTATGTGCGATGAATTGTGCGGGTCGCGTGTGGTACGTGCGGTGCTTGGGGCGGGAACGCACGCGGTGGGAGGGCCGGGGGCGCGCTGGGACTGGGGGCGCGCTGGGGCCGGGGGCGTGCCGGGAGCCCGCGGGGCGTGCGGGGTTGTTGGGGATCACAGTTGGCCGATTACGTTGTCGGCGAAGCGGCGGAGGCTGCTGAGCTTGCGCTCGAGGGGTTCGGTGTCGGGACCGGTCACGTAGGGCCAGCGGAAGCCGACGATGAGGTCGGTCACGCCGTAGTCCGCCAGTCGGCGCACGCCGTCCACGGTGTAGGCCTCGGCGGAGATCACGTGCATCTCGAACGGGCGGTCGGCCGTGCCTTCCTCGCGGCGGAACTGGGCGAGCCGGGCGAGCAGGCCGGGCAGGTCCGCCGGGTCTCCCCCACCGTGCAGCCAGCCGTCTCCCAGCCGGGCGGCGCGGCGGAGCGCGGCGTCGGAGTGACCGCCGATCAGGAGGGGAATCGGGGCGGGCGGCACCGGGGCGATCTTGACCGGGGGCAGGTCGAAGACCTTCCCGTGGTACTCGAAGTAGCCGCCGGCCGCCAGGCCGCGGAGGATGGCGACCGACTCGTCCATCCGCTGCCCCCGGCTGGCCCAGTCCACGCCGAGCACCTCGTAGTCCTCGCGCCACGGGCTGATGCCGACGCCGAGGACGAGCCGGCCGCCGGTCAGCACCGCCGTCGACGTGGCCTGCTTGGCCACCAGCACCGGGTCGCGGACCGGCAGCTTGAGGACGAAGGTGACGAACCTCAGGCGGCTGGTGACCGCGCCGAGCGCCGGGATCAGCGAGAACGGCTCGAGGAAGGGCTTGTCCTCGAGAAACTCGCGGCTGCCGTCGGGGCTGAACGGGTACCGGCTGACGGCGTGCCGCGGGTAGCAGATGCTGTCCGGCACGACCATCGAGTCGTAGCCGGCCTCTTCGGCGGCCCGCGCCAGGGGGGCGTAGAAGGAGGGTTCGGTCATTGACTCGGCGTAGCTGAACCGCACAGCGCCTCCCCGGCCTAAAACTAGAACAGGTTCTTGTTTCAGTGAACCAGATGCAGCAAGCTGGTTTCCATGGACCCAGTCGAAGAACTCCGGACCATCGAAGACATCCGGCAGGTGAAGTACCGCTACCTGCGCTGCGTGGATACCAAGCTGTGGGACGAGATCGGTGACACGTTCACCGAAGACGCCACCGTCGACTACGGCACGAAGGCCTACGGCAAGCCGCTGAAGATGAGCGGCCGGGACGAGATCGTCGCGTTCTTCCGTACCCAGCTCGGGCCGGGAATCCTCACCGCACACGTGGCCGGGCAGCCGGAGATCACCGTGGACGGCGACACTGCCACCGGCATCTGGTCATTCCAGGACACGGTGATCGCGACCGAGTTCCGCGTGGTGATCGCGGGCGCGGCGTTCTATCACGACCGGTACGAACGGGGCGCAGACGGCCGCTGGCGAATTGCGCACACCGGCTACGTGCGGACCTACGAGACGATGATCTCCCTTGACGACCTGCCCAGCTTCAAGATGATCGCAAAGCTCGATGCTGGCGAGGTGCTAACTGATGCTGACGCGGGCGTTCGCTGAGGCGCTGGCCGAGGCCGAGAAGATCATCGCGGGCGCCCCGCACATAGCCTGCGAGCAGGACCTCGCCGAGGGGTATGACTACCTGGCGGGCAGCATCCAGGCGTCGCTGCGGCTGGCCTGGGCCTACCAGCGGGACTTCCCGTACTTTGTCCAGTCGACCGGCCCGTACACCAAGATGGGCCTGGACAACCCGGACACCTTGTACTTGCACGCCTACCTCCGCGATGACGCCGAGTACGTGGTCAGCGGACGCCGCGGCACCACCGCCGACCTGAGCTTCCAGGTGCTGAAGGGTGACTACTCCCCCGTCGAGGTGCCGGACAGCCTGAGCGCGTTCGACGACCGGGGCATCGACATTGCCGCCGACGGCTCGTTCGAGTTGCGCTTCGGCCCGGGCCGGGCCGGGCCGGGCTATTTCACCCTCGGCGCCGGGTCCTCGATGCTGCTGGTCCGCGAGGTTTACAGCGACTGGAGCGCCGAACGCCGGGGCACGATCAGCATCCGGCGTGAGGACAGGGCCGGCTCGGCGCCGCCGCCCGCGGACACTCCGGCGCTGGCTAAGCGCTACGCCGTGGCCGGCAAGATCCTGCTGTCCCGGCTGCGGACGTTCCTTGCCTTCCCCGAGTGGTTCTACCTGGCCGAACCGGTCAACACGATGACAGCGCCCCGGTCGACGCCGGGCGGCCTGGCCACCCAGTTCTCCTCGGCCGGCCACTTCGACCTGGGCGAAGACCAGGCGATGATCGTGACCGTGCCCGCGGCCGGCGGGACCACCGCCCCCTACCAGGGCATCCAGCTCGGCAGCATGTGGTACGTCTCACTGGACTACATCAACCACCAGACCAGCCTCACCGCCGATCAGGCCCGCATCGACCCGGACGGCCAGCTGCGGTTCGTGATCAGCGAGCGCGACCCCGGCGTGGCCAACTGGCTGGAGCTCACCGGGCGCCGGCGGGGATACGTGCAGATCCGCTGGCAGCGGCTGACCCGTGACCTCACGCCGGACGACGGACCGCAGGTGGCGGTGGTCTCGTTCGCCGAGATCCCGGGTCTGCTGCCGTACTACGCAGGTGCGCAGGTGTCCCCGTCGGAATGGCGGGCCCGGATCGCCGCCCGCCAGGCCGCCGTCGCGGAAAGGATGCTGGGCTGATGCTGCTGCCAGAAAAGGTCATCGTGGTGGCCGGCGTCGGTCCCGGGCT